>CAYVPZ010000545.1:1390-3973 GCA_964453955.1 uncultured Solibacteraceae bacterium
GAGGTCTTGACGGCCCGGATGTCGTCGTAAATGTCCTGGGGCAGCTTCTGGAGGAGTGGCAAAGCATCAACGGGTCCATCACCAGGTTTATGCAGGGGGAATAGGATATGGAACTTCTCGATCGCTATCTGAACGCCGTCCGCTTCTGGTTGCCGGCCGCGCAGCAGGAAGACATCATTGCCGAGCTGGGCGACGACATCCGCTCGCAGATGGAAGAGCGCGAGGCGGCGCTGGGGCGCAAGCTGAATGACGACGATCTGGCGGCCCTGCTCAAGCAGCGCGGTCATCCCATGCTGATGGCCGGCCGCTATTTGCCGCAGCGCAGCCTGATCGGCCCGGTGTTGTATCCCGCGTACGTGACGGTGTTGCGGGTGGTGCTCCTGTGGGTGATGGTGCCGGTGTTTGTGCTGATTGTCGGTCCCATCGTGATTGCGACGGCGGCCAACCCGACGGTCGGCTCCATACAAACCCTCTGGAACCTGGCCATGGCGGACGTGTTCGCGCTCGGCGCGATCACGCTGGTATTCGCGATTCTGGAGCGGCGTCCGCTCCGGGAACTGGAGAAATGGGATCCCCGAAAGCTGCCGCGCGTGCCAAAATCAACGCCCATCCCGGCCGTTGGAAAGCCGATACCGCGAGCCACCGCGATTGCCGAGTTTATCCTGGGCGTGGTTTTCACCGGCGTCTGGCTGCAATTGGCGTGGTATCGGGCCGGGTTCGATCTGGACGTTTTTCACGTCACGCCGGCCCCGGTCTGGCGCGTCGCTTACTGGCCGATCCTGCTCACCTGCGCGGCCGGAATCGCGCTGGGCTGGACCGGCCTGGTATGGCCCTCGTGGATACGGTTGCGCTCGGTCATTCGTATTGCCATCGATGCCGTTACGCTTGGCATCGTCGGCGTGCTGGCCAATGCGGGAACGTGGTGGACACTCGCGTCGCCGAAGATTTCGGCGGCAGGCTTTGCGGGCGCCGTGCTCGTCTGGGCGGCGATCTGGATGAAGATCGCGCTGGCCGCGGTGGCCATCGTGACTTTCATCGACGTATTCCAGGAAGCGCGCCGCTTCTTCGCCGCCCGCCGGTAGGCTGGCGCTCTTTGCCGAAATCCCCGCGACTCGCGCGGTCAAATACACGATTCTGAGGTTCTGAAAATGACGCAATCGACGAGTGCGTACAACGTTTCCGTTGGCTACCTGCGGGCCTTCGTGACCCTGCTGGTGCTGGCCCATCATTCCATGCTCGCGTATCACCCGTACGCTCCGCCGCCGCCGGCGTCGCTGGTGACCCTGCCGCGCTGGTGGGAGGCGTTTCCCGTGGTGGACAGCGCGCACTGGTCCGGCTTCATGCCGCTGGTGGGCTTTAACGACATTTTCTTTATGTCGCTGATGTTTTTCCTGTCGGGCCTGTTTGTTTGGAAAAGTCTGGTGCATAAAGGCGCCGGAGCGTTTCTGCGCGACCGCTGGAACCGGCTGGGCGTTCCGTTTTTCGCGGCGGTTGCGGTGGTGTCGCCGCTGGCCTATGCGGCCACGTACGCGCAGAGCAGCGCGCATCCGAGCGTGGGCGGGTTTGCGCGGCAATGGCTGTCGCTGGGCGAATGGCCCTCCGGTCCGGCCTGGTTTCTCTGGGTTCTGCTGGCGTTCGACTGCGCCGCCGCGGGCCTCTACCGGTGGATGCCGCAGTGGGGAGAGCGCCTGGGTGGGCTGTCCTCGGACGCGGATCGCCGGCCTGCCCGGTTCTTCGGGCTGGTGGTGGCCGCTGGCATCGTTGCGTATGTGCCCCTGGCCGTGCTGGTGGGTCCGATGGCGTGGACCGGATGGAATCCCTGGGTTCTGCAGAGCAGCCGGCCGTTTCTCTACTTCGTCTGGTTTCTGGCGGGGGCGGGCGTGGGCGCGTGGGGGCTGGAGCGCGGGTTGCTGGCGCCCGATGGAAAACTCGCCCGGCGCTGGCCTTTCTGGGTGGCCAGGGCGCTGTTGGCGTTCGGTGTGGCCAGCGCGGTCTTCATCGCTTCTCTGTCCGGCCACGGCGCGGCGTCTGTGTGGGCTGCCGTCAACGGCATCGCTTTTGTGCTCTCCTGCGCCGCGTCGTGTTTCTGTTTTCTCGCGTTGTTCGCGCGGTTCGCGCGGTGGAGGGTGCGGGCCCTCGACAGCCTCACCGCCAACGCGTACGGAATCTATCTGATCCACTACGCGGTGGTCTCGTGGCTGCAGTACGCGCTGCTGAAGGCGGCGCTGCCGGGCGTGGCGAAAGGGTGTCTGGTAATGGCGGGCGCGGTGGCGCTGAGCTGGGCGGCGACGGCCGCGCTCCGGCGCATTCCCGCGGTGGCGCGGGTGATTTAAGAGAGGAATGAGGATGAATAACGATTATCTGGCCGAATTATCCGGCGTGAGCAAGCGTTTCGGAAATATCGTGGCGCTGGACCGGCTCGATCTCGAGGTGCGCCGGGGCGAGCTGCTGGCCCTGCTGGGGCCGAACGGCGCCGGAAAAACCACGGCCATTTCCCTGCTGCTGGGTTTGCGGCAACCGGACGCGGGCGCGGTGCGCCTGTTTGGCCGGTCGCCCCTGCTGCTGGAGACGCGGCGGGGCGTG
>CAYVPZ010000546.1:0-3965 GCA_964453955.1 uncultured Solibacteraceae bacterium
CAATCTCATCCGGCGTGCGCAGCGCCGAAGATGGCCGGATCGCTTCGTGCGCATCCTGGATGTCCTTCTTGCTCTTGTATAGGTTGGGCGTTTCCGGCACGAAGTCCGGGCCGTACCGCGTGGCCACCAGCCCGCGCACTTCCTCGAGCGCGTCCTGGGACACGCGCGTGGAATCGGTGCGCATGTAGGTAATCAAACCCACCAGGCCTTCGCCGCCCAGCTCCACGCCCTCGTACAGCCTCTGCGCCAGCCCCATGGTCCGTTTCACGCTGAATCGCAGCTTCCGCGCCGCTTCCTGCTGCAGCGTCGACGTGATGAACGGCGGCACCGGGTTCCGCTTCTTCTCCCGCAGGCTCACCGAGCGCACAATGTACTTCGCGCCATCGAGCTGCCGCACAATGTCGCTGGCGGCTTCCTCGCTCGAGATCTCGATGTTCTCGTCGTTCTTCTTCGCGAAGTGCGTAATCAGCACCGGCGGTTTCTTCGCGCCCAGGCTGACGTCGATGCTCCAGTATTCGCGCTTCTGGAACGCCCGGATCTCCCGCTCCCGCTCCACCACCAGACGCAGCGCCACGGTCTGGACGCGACCCGCCGAAAGCCCCCGCCTTACCTTGTCCCACAGCAGCGGCGAGATCTTGTATCCCACCAGACGGTCCAGAATGCGCCGAGCCTGCTGCGCTTCCACAAGATGCAGGTTCACCGCGGCCGGCGTCTCGAAAGCCTTGCGCACGGCGCTGCCGGTGATCTCGTTGAACATCACCCGGTAGAACTTCGGCCCCGCTTCCTTCTTCGATGTCCGGTGGTTCAGCTCTTCCTGCAGATGCCAGCAGATAGCCTCGCCTTCGCGGTCCGGGTCGGCCGCCAAGTACACCGATTCCACGCCCTTTGCCGCCTGGCGCAGTTCGGTCATCAGCTTCTTCTTGCCTTCGATAATCTCGTAGTGCGGCTCGAAATCCCGCTCCACATCCACCGCCAGGTCCTTCTTGGGAAGGTCCTTCACGTGCCCGAGCGAGGCCATCACCACGAACTGCTTGCCGAGATACTTGCCGATTGTTTTCGCCTTCGCCGGCGACTCGACGATGACGAGAGATTTAGCCATTTTTGAGATCCGTACGCGAGTTCACGGCCGAAGTGGGCCGGAATCTATAGGACTACCACACTTTCACGAAGTTCCGTCCAGGGAGCTGCCGGATCAGTCCCAGCATCTCCAGATCGAACAGGGCGGCAATTATCTCTGATGACGAACAGCCCTCCATAGTTTCGAGCAGCTCGTCGGTGTGGGTAGGCTGGTCCACCTGAAGGCGCCCCAGAACATCCCGCGATGTCTTTGTCAATTCAGGACTTACCGCCTCCCCCGCACCCTCCCCGTCGATTCCGGGCAGCAGACGTTCCCGGCTCTTCCGGGCCAGCTCACGTCGCACTGCCTCGGGCAGCTCCTCCAGCACGTCATTCCAGTCCTGCACCAGCTTCGCCCCCTGTTTAATCAGCAGGTTAGGCCCCCAGCTCATCTTCGACAGGATGCTCCCCGGCACCGCGAAGACTTCCCTCTGCTGGTCCAGTGCCAGCCGGGCCGTGATGGCCGATCCGCTGTATTGCGCGCCTTCCACCACCAGCACCCCCACGCTCATCCCGCTGATAATCCGATTGCGGATGGGGAAGTTCTGCGGGTATGCCGGTGCCCCCATGGGGAACTCGGAAATCAGCAGCCCCTTTTCCGCCAGTTCCGCCGCCAGCTTCCGATTTTCCGCCGGGTAAATCAGGTCCACGCCGCACCCAAAGACCGCAACCGTGCTGCCTCCGGCCGCCAGCGCGCTCCGATGCGCCGACGTGTCGATTCCCCGCGCCATCCCGCTGGTGATGGTCATCCCCGCCAGCGCCAGATCGGCCGAAAGCTTTTCCGCCACGGCCGTCCCATACGGCGTGGGCCGCCGCGTGCCCACAACCCCCAGCATGGCTGCCTGCAACAATTCGGTCCGGCCCCGCGCGAACAGCACCACTGGAGGGTCGTAGATTTCCCGCAGCCGCGGCGGATAGCGCGCATCCGCCATGGGGATCACCGCCACGCCCTGTTCGCGTGCCTTCTGCTGCTGATCCACGGCGTCTTCGAACATGCACCCGCCGGCAATGCTCCTCGCAATGCTGCCGGAAAGGCCAAAGCCCTCCAGTTCCGAGCTGGAGGCCCGGAAAACCGCCTCGGGCGTCCGATAGCTCTCGATAAGCTGCGCCGCTTTGCGCGTGCCCAGCCCGGGTACCATGGTGAGCGCGAGCCAGTGCAACTCCGCCTCGGCGGTGAGAGTCTCGTTCACGTCGAGGTGGTGCGCCGCAAACCGCCGAAATCTCAGTCAGGGTTACTATGCCGGGCTGCCGCGCAAAGGCAGAGAGGCCACCGAACACCAGAACTGCTCGATCAACCGCACCGTGTCGAAGAACCGATCCAGCTCCATCGGCTTCTGAATGTAGCAGTTGGCGTGGTGGTCATAGGAGAACTGCACGTCCATTTCGGAACGCGACGTCGACAAAACCATCACCGGGATCCGCCGCAACTCGGGGTCCGCCTTGATTTCCACCAGCACCTCACGGCCGCTGCGGCGCGGCAGGTTCAGGTCCAGCAGGATCAGATCGGGCGGCGCCATGGTGCGCAGATATTCCAGCGCCTCCACACCATCGCTGGCCACGTCCAGAGTGTTGGGAAACCGGCTCTCCTTCAGCGCTTCCATGGTGAGCCTCACGTCCCCGGGGTTGTCTTCCACCAGCAAAATGTGGATGGGACGCATCATCCACTTCAAATTGTAATGCGGGCTCCGCTGGCATGCAACGTGAGATCCTGTTACCTGACAAGCTCCTATGCGACGGGAACGCGACTACTTCGCCGATCAGGAACTCGATCTCCTCTATATCGCCAAACGCCTCGGCGAAGCTCTGCGACTCGAGGAACTCCTCACCGGCCGCGACGTGGACTATCTGGTGGAGACCGACCGCTACCTCGGCGGCATCATTTTCCGCAGCGAGCGTGTGGGCGCCTTTTTCTATGTTCCGCCCGGCGCCCTCCAGACCACCCGCGATCTTCTAACCGAAAACGGCCTTCGCCCCTGGCTCCCGTGAGACCGGCTACCAGGTCTGCTGCTTGCGCACCAGCGTCAGAAACTCGTCGCGAGTCTCTTTCCCGCTGCGGAACGCGCCCAGCATGGAGCTGGTCATGGTTCCCGAGTGCTGCTTCTCCACCCCGCGCATCATCATGCAGAAATGCCGCGCCTCGCAAATGACGGCCACCCCGCGCGGCTGCAGTACGTCCCGCAACGTCTCCGCCACCTGCTGTGTCAGCCGTTCCTGCAACTGCAGGCGGCGCGCGAACATATCCACAATGCGCGGAATCTTGCTTAGCCCAATCACCTTCTTATCCGGCAGGTAGCCCACGTGGATCTTGCCGAAGAACGGCAGCAGATGATGCTCGCACATGCTGAAAAACTCGATGTCGCGAACAATGATCATCTCGTCGCACTCGTGCGTGAACAGCGCGCCGTTGACGATGCTCTCCAGATCCATTTCGTAGCCGCTGGTCAGGTAGCGCAGGGCCTTGGCCGCGCGCTGCGGCGTCTGCACCAGTCCTTCGCGCGAGGGGTCCTCGCCCAGTTGCTCCAGAATGCTCTTCATGTGCGCCGCCATGGACTCGGCGTCCGCCTTCGGCCGCATGACTTTCACCACTGCCTTATTGCTCTTCATTCGTCAACTCGAAAATGTTCCGTCTCGTCTCCCACAATCGCACTCCCGCCAGTTTCGGAAAACTCGCCGGCCAGGCCCGCGCAAGCCGGCGCCGAATCTCCACCGCGACGTTCTCCGAAGTGGGCACCATCTCGCCAAAGGCCGCGATGTCGCGGTTCAGATCGCGGTGGTCGAAATCGCCCAGCACCGTGCGCTGCACCACTTCATCCAGCGCCTCCACGCTCACCAATTGGCCGGAGTCCGGT
>CAYVPZ010000547.1:0-3952 GCA_964453955.1 uncultured Solibacteraceae bacterium
GTCGGGGCGGGGCGATTTCAACGCCCGACCCCCTGCGCCCAAGGCAGTTTCCGGCACATCCCGAAAACGCCTTGTTTTCAAGTACTTAGGTTTCAAGCAGATACGGGCATCCTGTTGAAGTCTGTTGAGCCCTGTTGAACCCGGATGCGCCGGCAGCTACATTTTTATCTACAGTCGATTTTCGGCCTCGCGGGAAATCGCTTGTATCTGATTGAAAAGGCTGGTCGGGCCGCCGAGATTTGAACTCGGGACCTCTTGCACCCCAATCTGCTCTCGACGGCTTGGGCAAGTGGCCTGTTTTCAAATGCTTGCATACCAAGCAGTTGCCGGGCAGCTATTGAACCCTGGTGGGCTTTGTTGTGCCCTGGTGCGCTCGCCAGCTACATTTCATCTACAGGCGTAGATTCCAGGGTGTAACCAATTGCCGCATAGCCCCTCAAACGCTTTTCGAACATCCGACTCAGCATCGGCACATTGCCATCGACGTAGTCCTAAACCTGGATTCTGTGCAGACGGCCGACGTACTGCTGCAGGGTGCCGCTCGCCACGAGATCGGCATCGCCAGAAACAAAGTATCGAGACGGGGATCATCATCGAGCATCAGCCGCGCCCGAAAAGCGCCTGCGCTCCGGCGGTCTAGAGCGAGACGTAGAAGCAAGCGGCGGCGGCGTAGCTCTGGCGAATATCGTGGTCCTCGGTTCTTTCGCCACCATGATCCTCTATTGGCCGTCGGACTCTGTTTCCGCCTGCGCGGCTTCTTGCGCTTACACCCCAATCCCGGCCCGGAAATCCTCGGCCTGCGCCAACACCTCTCGTGTTCAAACTCTGGCATCCGGGCAGCTCACCGGGCAGCTCGACTTGACGATAATTGTAAAATGGTGTTTTTGTCAGAAGAGTGCGGGAGGCGATGCTCGCGGCAGACCACCGCCAGGGCCTGGGAATCCTCTTCCCTCGATTTCCTCGTGGATCAGGCATCATGAATTCCCGCATGCCGATGGAAGCCGCGGCGCCTGTGTCCGGTGGCATACCGGCGCGCAACGCGGCAAAGGACCTTCCTGCGATAGCCGGCGGACTGCCCATACGGCCGGCGGAAAGGCGCATCGTCTTCGGGGCTCCCATCATCGGCCAGAATGATATCGATGCGGTCGCGGATTGCCTGAGGAGTCTATGGATTGGAGCCGGGCCTCGCGTTAGGCGCTTCGAGCACGAGTTCGCTCGATACAAAGGCGCGCCTTTTGCCGCGGCCGTCAGCAGTGGAACTGCAGCCATTCACCTGGCTCTGGTGGCGCTCGGAATTGGGCCTGGTGACGAAGTTATCGCTCCTGCGATGACCTTCTGTTCGACGATTCATTCGATCATGCACGCTGGTGCGTTGCCCGTTCTCGCCGATTGCGAGAGCGCGACCATGAGTATCTCGCCGGAAGATATCGAACGTCGCATAACCCTCCGGACGAAAGCCATCCTGGCCGTGCATATGTGCGGCCGCTGTTGCGACATGGATGCGATCCTCGCCATCGCCCGCCAGCATCGACTGTATGTAGTCGAGGATTGTGCGCACGCCATCGAGTCCTCGTGGAAGGGGAAGGCGGCAGGACTGATGGGCGACATGGGCTGCTTCAGTTTCTACGCCACCAAGAACCTCACATCCGGCGACGGCGGCATGGTTGTCACCGCAAGCAGACGATTGTTCCGGCGGATCAAACTGCTCTCGTTGCATGGTATGGTGGGCGACGCCTGGACTCGCTCCGTGAGCCCCACGGCCGGGTATAAGGTCGTCGAAGCAGGGTACAAGTACAACATGACCGACGTCTCCGCTGCCCTGGGCCTTTCGCAACTCGCCGAGTTGGACAGGAGATGGGAACGCCGGCGGCAACTCTGGCAGATGTACAACATGGAGTTGCGCAACCTGCCACTTCAGTTGCCGGCTCCCATTGAACCGGACTCGCGACATGCCTGCCACCTTTACAGCGTTCTTCTCGATGCTGGCGGATTGACGGCTAGACGCGACAAGGTGGTTGCCGCGCTGCGGGCCGAGAACATTGGCTCCGGCATTCACTACGTCCCCATCCACAGGCAGCCATATTATCGGCGACGTTTTGGTTTTCAGCCCGACGATTTCCCCAACGCGCGGTTCGTGGGCGAGCGCACTCTCTCCCTTCCTCTTTCGCCTGCCATGACGGATGAGGATGGCCTGGACGTGTGCGCGGCACTCAGGCGAATTCTTCGGTATTATGCGGCGGGCGCCGCATGATCTGTCCGCGCCGCTGTTACTCACTGCCTCGCCGGATGCTGTTGCCCTGCCCATCGCGGCGGAATCGCATTCACCGGCGCGTTGCACACTGTTTTTCACCATCAGGCATTATCAGTCATATAGGATTCGCGGCAATCAGGGTAAGCTGTCTTAGTGGCGTAGCAGCATGGCATCGAACTCCAGCGACCAGGCAGATAGCGTAATGGAACCGCCGGCCAAGCGTTACTTGCGTATCGCCCAGGCGGACTCTTATGCAGGTCATGCCCGCCGCGCGGACCTCATGGGCCGCGTGGAGGCGATGTTGAAGCGCTATTATCCTGCCGAGCAGGATCCATACCGCCTGTACGAAAAGCAGATCGCTCACTATCTGCGGCGCAAACATATGCTGCTTGACGCCGGATGCGGCCGGCTCGCCCCGGTCCTGCACCTGTTTCGCGAACAGGTGGAGAAGGCCATCGGCGTGGATCTGGTGCAGTTCAGCCCCGAACTCGCCGATTCCGGCCTGCTGCTGCTGAACTGCGAACTGACCGCGATCCCGCTCGCGTCCGCGTCGCTGGATCTTATCATTTCCAGAAGCGTGGTGGAACATCTGGCCGACCCCGCCTGCGCCTACGCCGAATTCCACCGCCTCCTGAAGCCCGGGGGCAGGTTTATTTTCATCACTCCGAACGTGTGGTCCTACCCGATGGTCGCTTCGCGCATCATTCCAAATCGATTCCATGCAGCCGTCGTGGATTGGGCGGAGGGCCGGCCCAAGGATGACACGTTCGAGACCTATTACCGATCCAATTCGTTCCGGGCCATTCGGCGGCTTGCGGCAGGCACGGCTTTTGAGGTAACCTCGCTATCCTGGCTGACCATGTTCCCGAACTACCTGATGTTTCACCCATGGGCTTTTCGAGCGGGCATAGCGTATGAACGGCTGGTCAGCCGCGTCCGACCCCTCAACTTCCTGCAGCACTGGATCCTGGCCGTCCTGACGAAACCTGTCCAATGAAAGACCTTCGCATCTTCCCAGGGTTTGGACGGCACGTGTTGGTCAGGCCGGGCGCTGGTTTTCAGGCCAGCGGGATTGCTCTCGCGCTTCTGGCGCTGCTTTGCTGCCGTCCAGGCCAGGCCGCAGCGAAACCGCCGGAGGAGAATCGCACCGTCGAGGCCGTTGGCCGCTTTCGAAAGGAGTACGTATACTCTCCCGGCGATCAGATCGAGGTGTTCGTCAGGCGCGTTCCTGAGGTGTCGCGCACGGTAGTGATCCGTCCCGACGGGTTCATCTCGCTCCCGCTGATCGGCGGGCTCCAGGCAGCGGGCCTCACCACTTCCGAGTTGGAGGCGAAGCTTGTCGACTTGCTCGGGAAACGGCTGGTGAACCCGGAAGTGAATGTAATCGCCGTCCAGACCCGCCAGCCTTCGGTCTATGTGCTGGGAGAGGTGAACAACCCGAGCGCGGTGCCGCTGCGCAACACCGTTACGGCGATGCAGGCCATCGCTTATGCCGGAGGATTCCGGCGGTCCGCGGCGGAGCGCAAGGTGGTGGTCATCCGCCTCGGCGCCGACGGACATCTTCGAGCTGTCCCCGCGATTCCGGACAGCAAGGGGCAGGCCGGTCCTTATCTTGCGCTGGGCGCCCTGGTGGTAGAGGCCGACGATATCGTATTCGTCCCTGAGAGCGGCCGCAGCCAGTTCACCCGCTTCCTCGACGAT
>CAYVPZ010000548.1:0-3938 GCA_964453955.1 uncultured Solibacteraceae bacterium
GAGCAACTGGGGCCGCTATTTGACGCTGCTGCCGCCTATAGACGGGGCCTGGGCCTCGGTGGGTTCGGTCTACTTCCCGGAGGATCCTGGCCAAAGGGCCCACATGTGGGATAGCACGGTGACCTTGCAGTACATGCCGAAAGAGTATCTTACCTGGTGGATAGAGACCGGCTATCGCCACTCGGACATCCCGTACTTCGCGGGCAAGCACGGTGTTACGCCTCCGGGCGGAGACAACGGTCTCCCTCAGTACTATACCTGCATGACCGGGGCAACGTCGGGAACAAGCAACCTTGCGGCGGCGCAAGTGGCGTGCGGCGGCCCCAGCAATGTGTGGTACCCGGATCTTCGACGCAGCGAGACCAAGCTGTCCGCCGGCGTGATGGTCAGATTCTGACGGTCGCGTCCGTGAGAGCGCTCAACATCGACGGTTCCCTGGCGGCACGAGCGATACCCTCGCTCGCGCCGCCGTACCCTTCATTCGCGGCACACCGCCGCGTCGCCTCGCGTCTGTTCAATCGGCTCACCGCCATGGCTGCTGCCGCCTTACCCGGCAGTCTTACCCTCGCGGGGGTCGCCGTCTCCACGTGGGTATCGTTCCACTTTGACCAGAGTTTTGCGTTCACCGGATTCCTCCATCTTGTACTGGTAATTTTGGCGGCGCTCTACGGCGGCTTCTGGCAGGCGACATTTGTCTCGGTTGCCGCCGCTGCCTGCCTGAATTACTTTTTTGTTCCACCGGTCTTCAGCTTCGCCAACAGTCCGGCGGACTGGGTGGCGTTGGGCTCCTTTGAATTCACGGCTCTGGTTATTAGCCGCCTGTCACTTCAGGCTCGCCTCCGCGCGATGGAAGCAATTGGCGAGCGGCGCGACATGGAACGGCTCTACGAGACTTCGCGCAGAATCCTCCTTCAGGACGGCGCCGGCGAGCCCGGCAAACCGATCGCATCCCTGATCCAGGAGACTTTCGAGTTACACGGCGTTCGATTATTCGACGCGCTGTCGGGCGCGACCTATCAGAGCGGCCAGGCCCAGCCGGGGGCGGAACAGCGAACCCGCGATGCGTATCTGCTGGATCGCGACGTCTACGATGCGGCCACCCGGAGCTGGTATTGCGTTCTGCGCCTCGGGGCCCGGCCCGTTGGCGGTCTGGCTTTGCACGACACGGCCATGACCGGGCTCGCGGCGACGGCGCTGGCCTCGCTCTGCGCCATCGGGGTGGAACGCGTTCGCGCACTGCAGAGAGAGTGCCGTGCCCAGGCAGTCCGCCAAACCGAGCAGTTGCGCACCGCGGTCCTCGACGCTCTGGCGCACCAGTTCAAGACGCCCATCGCGATCGCGCGAACCGCCAGTTCCGGTCTTCTCGCGGTGGGCGGTTTGTCCGAGCTGCAAACGGAGCTGGTGATTGCCGTCGACCAGCAAACCAGAAAGCTGGACGAAGTCGCCTCGCGTCTGTTGAGCGCGGCAATGCTGGACGCCACCGAGTTCAAACCCCAACTCGAGCCGGTACTCTTCTCCCGCATAGTTCGTGCGGCCATCCAGAGGCTCACTGAGGCGGCGGATCGCGAGCGTTTTCGCGCACCGGCCGCCGCCGGGGAGGTTCCTATCCTCGCGGACCGCGAACTAATCCTGACCGCGGTGAACCAACTTGTCGACAACGCGCTCAAGTACTCGGAAGCGGGATCGCCCATCGACATTGCATTCGCGGTGGAAGAGCCGCGGGTGATCCTCTCGGTTCGCAGCAGGGGCCTGGTGGTCAAGCCGGAGGAGCGCGAACGGGTATTCGAGCGCTTCTATCGCGCGCCCGAGATAAGACACTCATCCACGGGCACGGGGCTGGGGCTGTCAATCGTGCGGCAGATCGTTGCCGCCCACCACGGGAGTGTCTGGGCCGAAGGCGAGGAAGGCTACGGAACGTCGTTCTTCCTGTCTCTTCCCACGTAGCGTTGGCGTGGCTGGTGATTCGTTATGGCTTCTATGAATGGACGTGTTCTGGTTACCGACGACGATCCCGATCTGCGCCGGGTGCTCCGGCGAACGCTGGGCGCGCTGAATTTCGATGTCGCCGAGTCCTCGGACGGAGAGCAGGCTCTCCGGCAGATTGGCGCTTACCCCTTTGACGTTGTCCTTTTGGACGTGAACATGCCGGGCATGGGCGGAATCGCCGCCTGCCGGGAGATTCGAAGAAAGTCGCCACGGCTTGGGATCCTGATGTTAACGGTGTTGGACAAGGAGATGGACAAGGTGGAGGCGCTCGACGCCGGCGCCGACGACTACATCACCAAGCCCTTCTCCATCCCCGAATTGCTGGCTCGGCTGCGCTCCGCGGTCCGGCGCATCGCTCCCGCTCCTTTCGCCGTGGAACTGCCAATCGCCATCGGTGAAATCGAACTCGACCCGGTCAACCGCACCGTGCGCAAAGCCGGCGCCGATGTACGTCTAAGCCCAAAGGAGTTCGACGTGCTCCACCAATTGATGGCCCGCGCGGGGCTTCCCATCACCCACGCCAAACTGCTCGCGGCGGTGTGGGGCCCGGAGTACTCGCAGCAGGTCGAGTATCTTCGCGTGTGCGTGGGTCAGCTCCGTAAGAAAATCGAAGACGATCCATCCTCTCCGCAGTACTTGCTGACGGAGCTTCACTTCGGTTATCGCTTTCGAGATCCGTACTTTGCATCGGCGTCCGATGCCTCATAAACGGCCTCGATAACACCCATAGCAGTTTTGATTCCCGCACTTTACGCGGTCCTTACGACCCGCGCCCCATCATGGTTCAGTCGAACTGAACCAGACATTCGTGGAGTCACTCGTGAACAGTAAAGCTCTGACCATTGCTCTTCTCTCCGCTGTCGCTTCGTCGTTGCTGCTTCTGGATGGCTGCAAGAACGCGGAAGCAGATACGGCCGCGGAAGCGCCGCCTCCCGCGAAAATCGTCCCTTTCTTCGACGTCTCGCTCTTCCAGGTCCAACACCCGGAGCAGTTCCCCCTCGTTGCGGCGGGTCAGTACACCTCGGCGCCGGAACTGAGCGTGACCGGAGTGGTGAATCCCGACGTCTCGCTGCAGGTGCCGGTGCCGTCCCTTGCCACGGGGCGAATCGTGGAAATCGACGCGCGGCTGGGCGACATAGTGAAGAAAGGCCAGCTCCTGTTCAAGGTCAGAAGCGCGGACATCGCGGGCGCGTTCTCCAATTACCTCCAGGCCGTCAAGAACGAGGAGCTGACGAAGATCCAACTGGACCGCGCCAACGACCTGTTCGTGAATGGCGCGATTCCCAAGTCCTCGCTGGAAATAGCCCAGAATGCCGAGGACGACAATATTGTTGTTCTCAACCAGGCCAAGGAACAAGTGCAGTTGCTCGGATCCGATCTCGACCACCCCACGGGTACCGTGTCCGTGTATGCTCCCGTATCGGGAACCATCACGGATCAGGAAATCACCAACCAATCCGCGGTGCAGTCCTATTCTTCGCCGGCGCCGTTCACGATATCCGATATGTCGAAGATCTGGATTGTCTGCGATGTGTACGAGAACGACATGGCCAGTGTCAAAGTCGGCGACCAGGCCTCTATCGTTCTGAATGCCTTTCCCGACAAGGTACTTCATGGCACCGTCAGCAACATCGGCGTGATCCTCGACCCCACTATCCGCACGGCGAAGGTGCGCCTTGAAGTGGCCAATCCAAACGACATGATGCGTCTGGGAATGTTCGCCACAGCCACGTTCAAGGGGCGTAAGACGGAGACCTGGACAGAGGTTCCGGCACCGGCCGTCCTTCATCTGCACGACCGCGACTGGGTATATGTGCCCGCGCCAGACAGGAAGTTCCGCCGAGTGGAAGTGGTCGACGGCGACCCGCTGCCGGACAACATGCAGGCGATCAAGTCAGGGTTAGCGCCAGGCCAGCAGGTGGTGGCGAACGCCGTGGTGATGGAACACACCA
>CAYVPZ010000549.1:0-3931 GCA_964453955.1 uncultured Solibacteraceae bacterium
GTTCGACGAGCGCTACACGAATACGTCTCTTCTGCTGCGGGCGGAAGAGAAAACCATTCTGCTCGATTGCGGCTACAGCGCGCCCGCGCCGCTGTGGAACGCCGTGGCGGATCCGGATGCGCTCGATCTGATCTACATCAGCCACGCCCACGCCGATCATTGTTTCGGCCTGCCCGCGGTACTCGGCCGCATGTGGGAGGACGGTCGGAAGAAACCCCTCGTGATCCTGAGCCAGCCTGCGCTGCTCCGGCAGATTGGCGAGTCGATGGAAGCCGGCTATCCCGGTTTACCCGCACGCTTCCAGTATGCGATCGAGTACCGGCAGGCGCTGCCTGGCCAGAGGGTGGTCTGGGATGGGATGGCGTTTGCCTTCGCAGCGACGCGCCATTCTGTGACGAACCTTGCCGTCCGCGTTGAGGCCGGAGGGGCGAAGTTCTGCTACAGCGGCGACGGCCAGTTTACCGATGAAAGCCGAGCGCTGTTCGCCGGCGCGGACCTGCTGGTGCACGAAGCGTATTCGTTCGATCCGTCGCCGGTTCACGGCGATTTTCCGGGCGTGATCCGCATGGCTGCCGAGGAGAATGTAAGCCGTCTTGCACTTGTGCATATTAAAAGACAGGTCCGGCGCGAACAGCACGAGCGCATTCGCACGCTCGACGCCATTGTCCCCGAACCGGGGGACCGGCTGGCCCTTTGTTAGCACTCTCTTGCGGCGGCTGCCAGCCGATTATGGCGAGCGCCTTGACCTGGACCATTGAACTGCTTTAGAATGAATAACAAAGGACCATCCATGGCCCGAACCACCTCACCAACGCCGCGGAATCTGGACATCCTGTGCATGATCGTGCAGGAGTATATTCAGACCGGAGAGCCCGTGGCATCGCGGACCATCTCCCGCCATCTGAGTTCGCGCCTCAGTCCCGCGTCGGTGCGCAACATCATGGCGGACCTTTACGACGACGGTTACCTGATGCAGCCGCACACCTCGGCGGGCCGCATCCCCACCGAGAAGGCATTCCGCAGTTACGTGCAAACGCTGGCCCGGGGACGGGTTCTGGCCGGGGAGCTAAGCCGCCTGCAGGGCGCGCTGGACCACGCCGGGACGGTGGAACGGCGCGTGGAATGTTCCTCGCACATACTCATGGAAATGACGCGGGGGATTGGCATCGCCGCGGCCTTTCCGACGCTCAGCCAGACGCTGGACCAGATTGAGTTGATCGCGCTGGCGGAACGGCGCGTGCTGATGGTGGTGATCACCCAGGATCGGATGGTGCGGCATCGCGTGGTGGCGCTGGAGGAGACCGTAAGGGAGAACGAGCTCGAATCCATCCGCAACTACATCAACCGGAATTTCAGCGGCTGGACGCTTTCGGAGCTGCGCCGCGAGTTGAACCAGCGGCTGACGCACGAAAGCGCCCTGTACGATGCGGTGCTGAAGCGGCTGACCATGTTGCGCTCGCACGGTCTGCTCGAATTCGAGCTTTCGCCGGAGGTCCACGTGGAGGGCGCCGGCAATCTGTTGGGACTCGATCTGCATCTGACCAGGGAGAAGATGCGGGATCTGTTCCAGGCGCTGGAGGAGAAGAAGCGGATTCTGGAAATGCTGGACCGGTTTCTCGATCCGCCGCATGGCGAAATCAGCGTCCAGGTGGGACTGGGCGACGCTCATCCGATCATGCGCGAGCTGTCGCTGGTGGGCATTGCCGTGGCTCTGCCGGGAGGGCTTTCCGCGCGGATCGCCGTGGTGGGCCCCATGCGCATGAACTACGAGAAGGCGATGTCGGCCGTCCTGCACATGGGCCAGGCGTTTCAGAATACCGCCGCGTGAAACAAAGCGCTTTCCCGCGAGTCGTAAACTGGAGTAGAACTATGGAACCGACCAAAACGACCGCCACCGCCGAGGAACCGCGCGCCGCCGAGGACAGCGTGCAAACCATCGATGCGGCGTCGGCTCTGGAAGCGGTGATGGCCGAACGCGACCAGCTTCTGGTGGAACGCGCCGACCTGCAGGACCGGTTACTGAGGCGCCAGGCCGAATTCGAGAACTTCCGCAAGCGCGCGGAGCGGGAACGTGCCGACGTGCTGGAATACGCGGCCACCGATACCGTGCGCGCGCTGCTGCCGATCGCCGACGACTTCGAGCGCGCTTTGAAGGTGGAGTCCGCCGATACGGAATACGCTCGCGGGATGGAGCTGATCTACCAGCGGCTGGTGGGGGCTCTGACGAAGCTCGGTCTGGAGCCGATCGCCGCCGAAGGGCAGCCCTTCGATCCGAACGTTCACCATGCCATCGAGATGGTGCAGCGGGATGACGTGCAGGATCACACGGTGATCGGCGAATATCAGCGGGGATACAACTTCCGTGGCCGTCTGCTGCGGCCGGCCATGGTGAAAGTCGCGGTGAAGAAGGGGTCGTGAAGCAGGATTACTACGAGATTCTGGGCGTCAACCGCGACTGTGACGACGGAACGCTGAAGAGCGCGTACCGGAAACTGGCGCTGAAGTTCCATCCCGACCGTAACCCGGACGACGGTGACGCCGAAGAGCGATTCAAGCAGGCCGCGGAGGCTTACGGCGTGCTGAGCGATCCGCAGAAGAGGGCGGTTTACGACCGCTATGGCCATCAGGGCCTGCAGGGCGCGGGCGGGCCCGGGTTCGATCCGTCGCAATTCAGCGATTTCAGCGATATCATCGGCGATTTCTTCGGCTTCGGCGACCTGTTCGGAGGCGGCGGGCGGCGCCGCAACCGCGCGCAAAAGGGCGACGATCTTCGCTACGACCTGGAAATCAGGTTGGAGGACACCATCCAGGGCCTCAGCGCGGACATCCAGGTGCCCCGAACCGAGGCCTGCGGCAGGTGCGGCGGGAGCGGCGCCGAGCGCAACGACGGTTTGACGACGTGTCCCATGTGCCACGGCCGCGGCGAGGTGATTTACCAGCAGAGTTTCCTGTCCATCCGGCAAACCTGCCGGCAGTGCAACGGGCGAGGGCAGATCATCCGCAGGCCCTGCACGCAGTGCCGCGGCGAGGGCTACATTCGCGCCGAGCGGAAGCTGAAGGTGAATATTCCGCCGGGCGTGGACACCGGCACGCGCCTGCGCCTGGGCGGCGAGGGACAGCCCGGAGCCAACGGCGGGCCCACCGGCGACCTGTATGTTTTTGTGCGCGTCAAGGAGCACGCCGTGTTTCAGCGCAGCGAAGACGATCTGGTTTGCACCATCCCGGTCAATGTGGCGCAGGCGGCGCTGGGCGCCGACGTGGATCTGCTCACCTTCGACGGGCTGCGGAGCATAAAGATACCGGAGGGGGCGCAGAGCGGGAGCCGGGTGCGGCTGAAAGGTCTGGGCGTACCGCGTCTGCAGGGACACGGCCGCGGCGACCTGGTAGTGGTGGTGGACGTTCGCGTTCCCGGCCGGCTGACGCGCGAGCAGCGGAAGCTCTTCGAGCAGTTGCGGGAGATGCTGCCCGCGGAAAACGAGCCGGCCGAGAAGGGCCTGTTCGATAAGGTGAAGGAATACTTTATGTAGTGGGCGCCGGCGCCGCGCCCGCGGCGTTCAGACGGTTCGTTTTTCCCGCCCATGCGCGAAACATCGCGGCGAACTCTCTCGCCGGCGATTCCGTCAGTTCCTCCGTGCTGTACTTCATTTTCCGGCGCCAGTTCGGGTATTCGGCGGTGGTGCCCGGCAGGTTCTGCTGTTCGGTTTCCTTGAACAGGTCTTCCTGATTCAGCAACAGCAGCATGGAGGGAGTGCTCATCAGGAATCCCACGATGGCGCCGTGCAACTCGCCGGTCAGCTCCGGGAGTTCGGCGACGTTGCGGGCGTACCCCTCCGGGAGAAGGTTGAGCCGGTGGAGCAGATCGAGGATTCTCTGCTTTTCCGAGAGGCGTTGCGCGATGGCGCGGCGCATGGTTTCGTCGTCGGGCAACACG
>CAYVPZ010000550.1:0-3922 GCA_964453955.1 uncultured Solibacteraceae bacterium
GCAGAATACCGACACCCACGCGTGCGAAGCCTCCGCGCCCACCGCTCCCTCCATGGTGCGCAGATAGCCGCTCACATAACGCGCCGGCAGGCCCAGCGACCGCAAACACGCGATGGTCAGGTGCGCGAAGTCCTGGCACACGCCACGCCGCGACTCCAGCACTTCGTCCACGGGCGTGGTGACGGTGGTGGCGCGCGGATCGTATTCGAATTGGTGGAACACACGCTGGCACAGGTCCAGGGCTCCCTCCAGCAAAGGCCGGCCCGCGGGGAAGGACGACGCCGCGTACTGGGCAAACTCCGGTCCCAGCGTAACGCGCGGCGATTCGAAGACGAACTGAAACGCTTCGAACGCCTCCGCCGTCTGGCGCCGCCGCACCATGTCCAGCGCCGTTTCCCACGGCGCCGTCAGGCAGGGCTCGGGCGGCTCCGCGCCGTGCATGTCGATCAGACTCGTCGCGGTCACCTCCAGCGTCTGGTGCGGCTCGTGAATGGAGAAGTACGTGGTCTCGTTGCCGAAGTAATCCTTCCGCGGCAGAACCAGGTCCGGCGTTGGCGCAACGTGCAAATCATGCTCCAGCACCGTCTGGCGCGGCGCGGCGCGCGGGGCCAGGTGCACCTCGGTGTGGCAGATGGACACCGTTGCGCTGTACATGTACGTGGTGGTGTGGTTCGCTCGCAGGATCATGGCTCGCTCACTGCGTGAAGAGCTGACGGGACGCGATAGCGTGATTGAAGTAGCTGCGCGTCAGGACGTCGGACAACTGGCGCAGACCTGCCGCCAGACGGCGTAACAGAGTTTCCAGATTGGCCCAACGGCCGGCCGCGTCGGTGCGCGCCAGCTCGCGCGCCTCGGTGAGCTGCACCGCGGTGAGCAGCGAGAGGGCGATGCGGGCCTCCGCCGGACGGCGGATGAGCGCCTGCGTTTCGGGCAGCTCCTCGATGTGCTCCCGCAGGCGCGCCAACTGGAATGCCGCCGAGCGCGGATTGGCTTCGTCGAGCAGAAGCAGATCGAGCACCAGGTCGGCCTGCACGGAAGTGAGATAGCGCGAGCGATAGGTGAGGGAGCTGTCGGCGATCTCCAGCAAGGCTTCGAGTTGGCCGCTCTCCGCGGCGCCTTCGCACCCGAGGCCGAGCCGCAACAGGTCCACCATCTGGGTGGCGCGTTCGAGGCGCCGTCCGATGTCCAGAAAGCGCCAGCCGTGGCCGCGCGTCATGCTCTCCATCACCAGGCCGCTGAAGGCCGCCAGCGTGCCGATGGCCTGATCGAGCGCATCCTGGGCGCCGGCCGCGCGCAGCGGTTCGGGCGGAAGCGTGTCCGGAAGCTGCTGCGCCAGATGGTTCAGAATGCGCCACGCGTCGGCGGAGATGCGGTCGCGCAGCAGCCACCCGGCGCGCCGCGCTTTCTGGATCTGCCAGCCCAGGCTGCTCCGCTCAGCCGAACCGTAGATCATGGCCAGCACTTCGCGCTCGATGAAACCGCCCCAGCTTTCGCCCGCGGGCGGTTCGGACCGTATATACCCGAGTCCGGCGAGAACCTCCGCGCCCGCCCGCACTCGCGCCTCGTTGGCCGGATTCGCGTCCTGGGAGAGCCGCGGCAGCAGGGCGCGCGCCACGCGCATGGCCGAATCCACGCGCTCCACATAGCGTCCCAGCCAAAACAGATTGTCGGCCACGCGGCTGGGCAGATCGAACGTGGCCCGGCTCACGTCCAGCGGAATGGTGGAGTGCTGCAACAGGCTGAACTGCGAGGCCGGGCTGTCGGCCACCGCCCAGGTGTCCTTGCTGCCTCCGCCGCTCTGCACCGACACCACCAGGTTGTCCAGCGACGAGGTGACGCGCGTGAGCCCGCCGGGCATCACCGCGTAGGTGCCGCCGCTCGACACCGCATAGACGCGCAGGGCCATGTGGCGCGGCTGCAGACGATGGTCCTCCCAGACGGGCACGGTGGAAAGCGCCACCTGTTCCTGGGCCACATACGCGGACGGCGCGGCCCTCATCCGTGCGATGAGCTCCTCGCGTTCCGCCGCGCTCAGGCGCGCGCCGAATATCGGCTGGCGCGAGCTGCCGGGAAACACCGGCTTGATCACCACATCGGCCAGGTGATCGGCCACGAACTCGAGAGGCTCGGGCTGGCCGCACCACCAGGTGGCCACCGTGGGCATCTTCAGCTCTTCGCCCAGCAAGTGCCGGCACAGATGGGGCAGGAACGCGGCCGGCGCGGCGGTTTCGAGGAGGCCCGACCCGAGAGCGTTGGCCACGGCCACGTTGCCGCTGCGCACCGCCTGCATGAGCCCGGGAACGCCCAGCACGGAGTCGCCGCGAAACTCCAGCGGGTCGCAGTAGCTGGCGTCCTGGCGGCGCACAATCACGTCCACCGGCAGCAGCCCGCCCAGCGTCTTCAGCAGGACGCGGTTCTCGCGCACCGTGAGGTCGCCGCCCTCCACCAGCGTGTAGCCGAGGTAGCGCGCCAGGAAGGCGTGCTCGAAATAGGTCTCGTTATAAGGACCGGGCGTGAGCAGCACGATGCGCGGATTTTCGCGTTTCGGCGCCAGCCCCCGCAGGGTCTCCCGCAGAGTCTGGAAAAACGCCGCCAGACGATGCACCTGGGCCGGGCGAAACACGTCGGGCCACATGCGGCCGGATACCAGCCGGTTCTCCAGCGCGTAGCCGGCGCCCGATGGCGACTCGGTGCGGTCCGCGATCACCCACCAGCACCCGTCGGGCGAGCGCGCCAGATCCACCGAGTAAATGTGCAGATGAACGTTGCCGGGAACCGGAACGCCCCAGCACGGCCGCAGAAACGCCGGGTTGGGGAACACCAGCTCGGGAGGCAGCAGGCTCTCGTGCAGCAGGCGCTGCGGCCCATGGGCGTCCGCCAGGATGGCGTTCAGCAGCGTGGCGCGCTGTACCACCGCGGCTTCGATGGCCGACCACTCGGCGCGGTCCAGAATGAACGGAATGGGATCGAGCGGCCAGGGGCGGTCGGTGGTTTGCGGATCGCTGTAGACGTTGTAGGAGACGCCGTTCTCGTGAATGAGCCGGCGGCCTTCCTGCCAGCGGCGGTCGAGTCCATCGGGGCCGATGGTGGCCAGCGATTCCACCAGCGTTCGCCACTGCGGGCGCACCCGGCCCTCGGGCGTGAGCATCTCGTCGTAATAGCCGGAACCGGGCCGATAGGGCCATTCCGGCCTGAGCTGTGGTTCCTCAGGTTCCGCGATCAGAGGGTTCATCGGTTCAGGTATCCCGGCATTCTCTCATACATCTAATCGGCAGCATGGACACGCGGCGACAGCCGCGTTCCCTCCTTCTACCGCAGGAACGCGGCTGTCGCCGCATGTCCTCCTTTTCGCCGCAGGTCCAGCGTCAATGGGAACTGCGGGTTTTCTTCGGCCGGCGGCACCGGCATGGGTCCGGGCGTGTGGCCGAAGGGGAAGAAGCGCGAAGCCCGGCGGCCTTCGGCCTCGTTGGCGTTCACCGGAAACACCGTGTAACTGCGCCCGCCAGGGTGGGCCACGTGATAGGTGCAGCCTC
The DNA here is from genome assembly GCA_964453955.1 of uncultured Solibacteraceae bacterium. Taxonomy (GTDB): domain Bacteria; phylum Acidobacteriota; class Terriglobia; order Bryobacterales; family Bryobacteraceae; genus CAWACP01. The sequence goes on from CAYVPZ010000550.1 coordinate 3,534, forward strand.
CCACCGAACGGCCGGTCCACGTATCGACAATGTCGAAGACCAGCGGCGTGTGCACCGGGATGGTCGGATGCAGGCACGACGGCGGCTGCCACGCGCGGTAGCGCACGCCGGCCACGAACTCGCCCTGCGTGCCGGTAAAGTGCAGCGGAATGCGCCGTCCGTTGCAGGCGACGACATAGCGCGGATCCACCAGCCCGTTGGCCTTCACCTGCACGCGCTCCACGGAGGAATCGACATACCGCGCCGTGGCTCCCGGAGCCGATTCCTCACCCAGCACGTACCAGGGCTCGGTGGCCTGGCGAATCTCCAGCTCGATGCCCTGCTGGTTCACGCGGCCAAACACGGGGTAGCGAAACTCGAAGTGCGCGGCGAACCACTCCGCGTCGAAG
>CAYVPZ010000551.1:0-3871 GCA_964453955.1 uncultured Solibacteraceae bacterium
TCCTTGAAATCGGGTGCAACCAGGGCGGCAACCTCATCCCCATGGCCTTCGGGCTGCCGGGGAGCGAGTTCACGGGCATCGATCTGGCGCCGGGCACCATTGCGCGCGCGCAGGCGCGGATTGAGCGGACCGGCCTCGCGAACGTCCGCGTCCACGCCATGAATCTGCTCGACGCGGGGCCTGATCTGGGCCGGTTCGACTACATCATCGCCCACGGATTCTACTCCTGGGTGCCCGCGCCGGTGCGTGAAAAGCTTCTCGCGGTCTGCCGCGAACTCCTCGCCCCGAACGGCGTGGCCTACGTCAGCTACAACGCCTACCCGGCCGGCCACCTGCGCCAGCTCTCCCGCGATGCCATGCTGTTTCACGCCGAAAGAGCCGGCCTGGCCGGCGAAGAGCGCGCTCGCGATGGCAAGGCCTTCCTGAAATTCCTGGTAGATTCGGCGGGCGCCGAAGGCATCGCGAAAACCGTCTACCAGAACGAATTCGAGCGGCAGAACAAGCGGGACGACGAGGGCATTTTTCACGACGAGCTGAGCCCGGACTTTTCGCCGTTCTATTTCACCGAGGTTGTCGACGCGGCCAGCCGCCACGGTTTGCAATTCCTGAGCGAGGCGCGGCTGCGCGACATGCTGAATCCGCCGGTGAAGCCGGAGGTGCTGAAAATGCTGGCCGAATCCACCGGAGACGATTTGATCGCGTATCATCAGTACCTCGATTTTCTGGTGTTCCGCGGTTTCCGGGAAACACTGCTCTGCCATGGCGAACGCCGGTTGCGGAGAGACGGTTTGGCGGAAAGGATGGGCCGGATGTGGGTGGCGTCGCCGTTGCGGAAGTTCGGCGAGGAAGCCGATGGCGCCACCGAATTCCGCGTGCCTCGCGGCGCGGGCCGGATCCAGACAAACAACCTGGCCACCATCGCGGCGCTGGGACGTCTGGAGGAGATCTGGCCGCAAGGGGAACGATTCGAAAGCGGCGGGGACCTGGAACGGGCGCTGCTGACGCTGGCCTCCATGGGGCTGGCCGATCTGCGCACCCGTCACGTGCCGGTGGCGACGCGCGTCAGCGACCGGCCGATGGCCAGCCGCCTGGCGCGAATGGAGGCGGAGGAAGGCGACGTCATCAGCACGCTTCTGCACCGCAGCATCCGCATGGAGGACGAGCTGGCGCGGCGCTTTGTCCAACTGCTGGACGGCACGCGCGACCACGGCGCGCTGGTGGACTGCCTGGCAGCGGAGTATCCGGCTATTCCGCGCGATACGATTGACGCGCAGGTGCGGAGCAATCTGCTGGAGCTTTGCCGGTCCGGTCTGCTGGTGGCGTAGGAGACCGCGCCGGCGAAAACGCCTGGTGCGCGTGGACCAGGCGTTTTCGCCCGCTCCTCAGGGCGCGAAATATCCGAAGATATCCAATATTAATTGCGTGGGATTGGACGGCCAGGAGGCGATGGAGCCGTTGGTGGTGGGAACAATCGCCATGTTGGAGGTGATGGCCCCGTCAACCGCATTCAGTGTGGACACCAGCGGCTCGCTTCCGCCCCGCGGCCACAAGGTCAGATAGTCCAGCGCTGCGGGCGGCACCACCGTCGCATTGAACACATAGGCCTCGGCCGCGGGGGACGCCCCGCAAGCGTTCCCGGTCACGAAGACGTCCAACTCGCCGCTGAACGGCGGCGCCCCATTGTTGCGCGTGTCCAGCACCCGGCAGGGCGTCAGGTTGTACAGCGCCAGTCCCCCCGCCGCCGGCGCGGCGAAGTATCCATTGATGTCGATTACCAGGTCCGTGGCATTGTATGCAAACACGTCCACCGACCCATCCGTACCCGCCGGGACAATCGCCGCGTTGGCCACGATGGTCCCCGTAACATCGTTCAGCGTGGAGGCCAGCGGCATCGTTTCTCCGGTGGGAAACGTGGTGATATAGTCGAGCGGCCCGGGCGGCACCGCGGTGAAGTTCAGCGAATAGGCCTTGGCGCTCGAAGGCACGTCGCATTTGCCCGACAGAAGCGCGAAGGTGCGTGTCCCGCCAGCGCTGAGCGACGGTGGCCCCAGCGAACCGTAGCTTGAATAGCGCGTGTCGGCAAGGCGGCAGGGGGTCATGGGATGGAAAGTCAGCGAGTTCGGATCGCCGCTGGCTACGAAATAACCGTTGATATCCAGGATCACATCGGTAGCGTTGGTGGCGTACACGCTGACCGCTCCGGCGGTGCCCGCGGGAATAATGGCCGCGTTGGCCTTGATGCGGCCATCCACGGAGTTCAGCGTGGAGACCACCGGCTGCGCAACCCCGGTGGGCCAGACGGTCAGGTAATCCAGTTGGCCATGGGGCACCACGGTTACATTGAGCGCGTAAGCCTCCGCGATGGTGGGAATGCCGCAACTGCTGCTGGGAATGGTGAAACTGCGGGAGGCTCCGCCCACCAGCGAGGGCGAGCCGAAAGCGCCGTTGGCATAACGCGTGTCCGCGATGCGGCATGGCCGAACCGGGATAAAGGACAGCGGGCGGGCGGGAGCTTCGTTAAGCACTTCCAGCAGAAAGGTCCCTATGGTTCCACCGAAGTTTGCGGACGGCCCGAAAGCGAAGGGCTCGGTTCCCTGGGCCCCAAGGCTACCGATGTATGTGCCGCTGCCGGTGAAACTCGGGGCGGTCGTGAAGTCCCATCCAATCACGTTGGATTGCCCTGCTGACTCCAACACCAGGTAGTATGTTCCCGCGGCAGCGTTTACCCCGGTGAGCGCTGCGTACTGTACGGCCTCGCTTTGGGTGTTCGGCAAGAAGTTCTGCGTTGCAATCACATTGCTGCTGGTCGTTCCCGCCCCGACTTTGTTGGTCAGCCAGGCGGTGACCGGGTAGCCATATCCACTGAGCGTCACCAGGATGGTGCCGTTGACGATGGGGACCGGCGTGCTGAACTCTGCCGCGCTGATCTGTTGTTCCGTCGGCGAGCCCAAGCCTAATCCGTCGCCGGCGGAGATTGACCCAGTGACCGAAATAACCGTGCCGGCGCGGCCGGAAACACCAAACATCGCCAACAACAGGAAAAGGCTTCCGATGGCGTTCCCGATCGTCCTCCGTTCTTGTTGCAACAAGCTTCGAATCATTTTTTCTCCTCCGTATCTTTGCGGTCGAAAGCCGCTTCCATTGACTCCTGACGGACAAAACAGGGCCGCATGAGTGAACGGAACGGCCTCGTGGCTCTTTGTTGTAATTCCCGTCACAGACACGTAATGGGCGAAACGGGAATGATATCGGAATGGCGCGCCGAAAAGACCAGTTGCAGGCCAAGGCCTGCTCTACAACGACTGCAGAGCATTCATCCGCGGTGGAGCGGGCGTTTTCGCCTGCCTTCGGCGCCCGGCCGCTTGCGGAGTTCCGGCGCATCCTCCAGGTAGCCGGGCCACTGCGAGAGCACCAGCAGAACCGCCGCGCCCAGCAGGCAGCTCCATGCGAACCAGTCGCCGAATTCGGTGTAGGGAGTGATGCCCTGCTCCGGAGAATACTTGAAAAGCCCGGTGGACTCCGCGTACATGGGCAGGCCGCCGGTGACGCGCCCGGCCGGGTCCACCACCGCGGTGATGCCGTCGTTGGTGGCGCGCAGAATCCAGCGGCCGTTCTCGGCGGCGCGCATGCGCACCAGCAGCAGGTGTTGGCGGCGCGCGACGCTGTGGCCGAAGTAGCCGTCGTTGGAGATGTTCACCAACACCGTGGCGCCCTGCTTCACGAACCGCCGCACCAGGTGGGGGAAGGCCGACTCATAGCAGATGAACGCGCCAATGCGGTCCTCGCCCGCCGGGAACACCACGATGCGCGAGCCGGGACTGAAATCGCCCGCTTCCTGCGAAATGCGGTTCACCCATCCGAACAGCGGGGG
>CAYVPZ010000552.1:0-3871 GCA_964453955.1 uncultured Solibacteraceae bacterium
CAGCCGAGCTCTCTCCCCTTATACGACCACCTTCACCTGGCCGAGTGCATGGAACAGTTGGAATACCACATCCGCACGCACCTCGAACTGGTGGTGCCCAGCAACTGCGTGCCCATCCCGCTGAAGGCCGCCGCGCGCTACTTCTGGGAGGGAGAGATTACCGATCAGCGGGTGCTCAGCCGGTCGCGCTGGATCTTCGCCATCCACACGCCGCGCATCGGCGAGGCCGAACTCATTGAAGGCACGCCGCGCCTGGTCAAGATTTGTTCGCGCGAGTTCCTGCCCAAGCTGGTGAGCCGCGCCCTTCCCGGTCTGCGGCTGAGCCATATGCCCGTTCCGCCGCCGGCCGTTTCGCCGCGTCTGGAGACGCAGTACTTTGCCATCGACAAAGCCGGCCCCTGCTGGGAGCACATGGTGACCACCAGGCAGCTCGGCCTCTATGTGCCCGGCGAGCTGCCGGAACCCGAAGTGGAACTCATGGTGGTTCTGGAATAGGTTATGGCATCCACACCCACGCCAAACGCAGCCGGCCCGAATGCTCCTGCCGCGCCGCGCACCGTCAATCTCGCTCTGGTGTTTCAGGAGGTCTTCACGGTCACCGTCCGGCTGCGCTCCAACCGCCAGATGGTCAACGACGCGGAGGTGTTCCGCAACCAGATCCGCAGCGCTTTAAGGGCCGCCGAGCGCGAGGCGAAATCGCTCGGCTACATTGACGAAGACATTCGCCTCGGCGTTTTCGCGGTGGTGGCGTTTCTGGACGAGACCGTGCTCAACCTGCGGAATCCGGTGTTTCAGGACTGGGTTCGCCGCCCCATGCAGGAGGAATTGTTCGGCCAGCACGTAGCCGGCGAGACCTTCTTCCAGCATCTGCAGAAAATCCTCGGCCGCCGGGACACGCCGGAGACCGCGGACCTGCTGGAGGTCTATTATCTGTGCCTGCTGCTGGGCTTCCTCGGCCGCTACAGCGTTGCCGGAAAGGGAGAGCTGCGCGCCCTGATGGGCGCCATTGACGACAAGATGCGGCGCATCCGCAAAACGCGGCCGGACCTCTCGCCGGCGTGGGAGATCCGCGGCCAGATGGTCACCATAGCGGTAACCGATGTGTGGGCGCAACGGTTGGGTTACGCGGCGCTCGGTTCGGCCGGTCTGATGCTGGTCCTTTTCTTTTTTTATTGGGTTCGGCTGGGATCGGGCGTTTCGGATCTGCACACGCTGGCCGCGCAATTGCCGAGGTTCTGAGTCGCCATGGGTATCGGCTTCATGCTCGGTTCCACCGGTTGGGCGGTGGTCTACATCCTGCTGAGCGTGGTCCTCGTGCGCGTGTTCCATCTCGAGGGCACCTCGGCGATGATCGCGTACATGCTGCTGGCGTCGCTTGGCTGCGTGGGGTATGGCCTGGTGTTCTGGTTCCAGCGGAAGCGCTCGGCGGCCAAATCCACGCAGGCGGCCGCCCCGGCGCCGGGAGCAGCCGGGGCCGCAGCGGCGGCGCCCGGGAGCGACGACATCGACTTTCTTCTGAAGGAAGCCGAACAGCGCCTCACCTCGTCTTCTCTCGGCCGTGACGCCCGGCTGTCCAGGCTGCCCGTGGTGTTCCTGGCCGGCCCGACCGCCAGCGCCAAGACTAGTGCGCTGATGCACTGCGGCATCGAGGCGGAATTGCTGAGCGGCCAGGTATGGCAGGAGGGGCTGGTCATCCCCACGCGCGCCACCAATGTCTGGTTCGCGCGCCAGACGGCGTTTGTCGAAGCCGGTGGAAAGCTGGTGAGCGATCCGCCGCGCTGGGCCAATCTGATGAAACACGTCCGGCCCGCCAGGTTCCGCCTGCGCTCGTTGTTCCTGCGCAAGCAGCAGCCGCCGCGGGCGGTGATGTTGTGCGTGGACGTGGAATCCTTTCTGAAACCGGGCGCGCGCGAAACCATGGCTGTCGTGGCGCGGAACCTGAACGCGCGGCTGGGCGAGATGGCCCATGTGCTGGGCGTCAACCTGCCCGTATACGTTCTGTTTACGCGCTCCGATCGCATCTCTTTCTTCGGCGAGTACGTGCGCAATCTCAACGACGAAGAAGTCACCCAGGTGGTGGGCGCCACGCTGCCCGTGGCGCTGGGCAACCGTGTCGGCGTGTACGCGGAGGAGGAGACGCGGCGCCTTACCGATTCCCTCACCGCGCTGCAGTTCTCGCTCTGCGATAAACGGCCCCTGTTTCTGGCGCGCGAAAACGACTCGACGAAACTCCCGGGCATTTACGAGTTCCCGCGCGAGTTTCGCAAGCTGCGCACGGGCATCGTGCAGTTTCTGGTGGACGTGTGCCGTCCCAGCCAGTTGCGCGCCAGCGCCTTCCTGCGCGGCTTCTATTTTTCCGGGGTGCGCCCCATCGAGGTCCGCGACAGCCCCGCCCAGGCCATGCGCGCTCATGAGCGCCGCGCCTCCGCGGAGGACGCCACCGGCATCTTTTCGCTGAAGCATGTCACCGATCCGGTGGAGACGCCTCAGCCGTCCGCGGGAAGCCGGCGCATCCCCCAGTGGCTCTTCCTTTCACACCTGTTCAACGACGTGATCCTGGCGGACCGCGCCGCGCTGGGCGCCAGCGGGCGCAACGTGCGCGCGGATTTCGTCCGCCGCCTGGTATTCGCCGGCGGCGCGCTGCTGGCTCTTCTGCTGACCACCGTCTTCACCATTTCTTATTTCAACAATCTGTCGCTGGAACATAGCGTCACCGAGGCCGCGCGCGGTATCTCCGTCATCCCCTCGGGTGGCGACGAGTTGCCCTCCCTCGACTCCCTGCAACGGCTGGAGACGCTCCGCGAGTCGCTCGACACCCTGGCCCGCTATCATCGGGATGGCGCGCCATGGAGCCTGCGCTGGGGACTGTACACCGGCAACGAGCTGTATCCTTCGGTTCGCCGTCTGTACTTCGGGCGTTTCTATTCGCTGATGCTGGGTTCCACGAAGGCGGGAATTCTGGAGTGGCTGCAGCGGCTTCCCGACTCCCCCGGCCCCACCGACGAATACACGCCCGCCTACAACACGCTGCGCGCCTATCTGATCATCACTTCGAACCACGACAAGAGCACCCGCGCGTTCCTTTCGCCGTTCCTCTACAGCCACTGGCTGGGCAGCCGCTCGCTCGATGGCGACCGGGCCCACCTGGCCGGACAGCAGTTCGATTTCTACAGCGATGAGCTGACGCTCGAGAACCCCTACTCGGCCGACAACGACGCGCAGGCGGTGGCGCGGGCGAGGCACTATCTGGCCCAGTTCGCCGCGCTGGAGCGGATCTATCAGGCCATGCTGGCGGAAGCGTCGCGGCGCAATCCCACCGTCAACTTCAACCGGCAGTTCGCCGGTTCGGCGCAGACGGTGACCAACAACCGCGACATCCCCGGCGCGTTCAGCAAAGACGGCTGGGTTTTCATGGAAGACGCCATGCGTCACGCCAGCCGCTATCTGGGGGGCGAGGAATGGGTGCTGGGCCCGCAGGCGGCCGCCGCCATCGACCCCGACAAGCTGGCGCCGGAGCTGGCCGCGCGCTACCACCAGGATTTCGTCGCCCAATGGCGCCAGTACGTGCAGAATTCGTCCATCGTGCGCTACGCCAGCCTCGCCGACGCGGCGAACAAGCTGAAGATGCTCTCGGACAACCGGTCGCCCCTGCTGGAGTTGTTTTGCCTGGGTTCGGTGAACACCAACGTCACCGCGGACGACGCCAAAGCTCCGTTCCAACCCCTGCAGTACATGACACCGCCCGCCACCTGCATGACCCAGTTCATATCGGACGCCAACAATCCGTACATCAGCGCGCTGCTCAATCTGCAGACGTCTCTGGACGCGCCCGCGCACGGCAGCGGGCCCAGCGACCCGGCCATCGCCCAGA
>CAYVPZ010000553.1:0-3863 GCA_964453955.1 uncultured Solibacteraceae bacterium
TGTCTTCCTTATCGCTCCCGGCCGCTGCGTTTTCACTAATTTTTTCGGCCATCGCGTAGACCAGCTCATTCAGGCCTTCGCCGGTCACCGCGGAAACCGCGAAAAAGGGCAATCCCCGCTCGGCTGCAAGGCGCCGGACCGAGGCCAGCCGGTCGGGATCCTGTGCGGCGTCCGTCTTGGTAGCCACCACCATCATCGGCTTCTGTGCCATCTCGTCGCTGAAGCTGGCCAGTTCGTGCCGGATCACTTCGAAGTCCTCCGCGGGATCGCGCCCCGTTAAATCGGATATATCCACCAGATGAACGAGCAATTTCGTGCGTTCCACGTGCCGGAGGAACTGGATGCCTAACCCGGCTCCCTCGTGAGCGCCTTCAATGAGCCCGGGGATGTCGGCCACGACGAACGTGCGATCACCGGACAGTACCACGCCGAGGTTCGGTACCAGCGTGGTGAAGGGATAATCGGCGATCTTCGGCTTCGCGGCGGAAATCCGGGAGATCAGGGTCGACTTACCGGCGTTAGGGAAGCCTACCAGCCCGACGTCGGCGAGCAGTTTCAGCTCCAGGCGCAGGCGTTTTTGTTCGCCGGGGCGGCCGGGCTCGTGCTCGGTGGGCGCCTGATGGGTGGGCGTGGCGAAGTGCTGGTTGCCGCGTCCGCCGCGTCCGCCGCGGGCCACCACAAAGCGCTCGCCTTTGGCGGTGAAGTCGTGCAGGATGTCGCCGATATCGACGTCCCAGACCACCGTGCCCACCGGCACCGGCAACTCGATGGATGTTCCTTCCTTGCCGCTGCGGTTGCTCCCCTCGCCGTGGCGGCCGCGCTGCGCGGTGTGCTCGGGATTGAAGCGAAAGTGCAGCAGCGTGTTGTGATCGCTGGCCACCATGACCACGTCGCCACCGCGCCCGCCGTCGCCGCCGCTGGGGCCGCCGCGGGGGACGAACTTCTCGCGCCGGAACGCCATGCAGCCGTTGCCGCCGTCGCCCGCCTTTACCGAAATGATCGCTTCGTCGATGAACTTCATGGCACAAAATGAAAATGGCCGCCGGTCCGCCTGGACCCGCGGCCACTCCCGAAAAACCCGCCCGATTACTCCGGAATGATGCGAATGAACTTGCCCATGCGGCCGCGGTCGCGGAACTGCACGATGCCGGGCACCCGGGCGAAGAGCGTGTCGTCCTTGCCGAGCCCGACATTCTCGCCGGGTTTGAAGCGCGTGCCGCGCTGCCGCACCAGAATGGAGCCGCCGGGGACCGTCTGGCCGCCGAAGGCTTTCACGCCCAGCCGCTGCGCGTTCGAATCGCGCCCGTTCTTGGAACTGCCTAATCCTTTTTTATGCGCCATTGCTCACCTGCTACGCCACAATTTCGTTCACGGTCACGGCGGTGTAGTTTTGCCGGTGGCCGATGGTGCGCTTGTACTGCTTTTTGCGCTTGAACTTGAAAACGAGGATCTTGTCGCCGCGGCCGTGGGCGGCGATGGTGCCGCGCACGCGCGCATTGGCCAGATCGGCGCCGGCGACCACTTCACTCGAATCCCCCACCACGGCCAGCACGCGGTCGAACTCCACCGCCGCGCCGGGCTCGCCCACGAGTGTCTCCACCCGGACCGTATCGCCTGGGGCGACGCGATACTGCTTACCGCCCGTTTCAATAACCGCGTACATAATGTGTCCCTTAGAGAAGGTTGTGTCGAGGATGCTCAGGCAGGCACACAAACTGCGCCAACCACAACCACCTATCTTACAACACGGGCCGCGGGGCAGGCAACCGGGGTTCGAGGAGCCGGCGTTTCGGGAGCCGGCGGGCCGATGTGGGGCGCGGTGGAGGAAGATTCGGGACGATTGCCCGCGCGGGGAGCGGGATTGCCAGCGGCCTGCGCAGGCGGCCGCGGGTTGGTAACTGCCTGCAAACGCGGGCTGTTCTCTGGCGCGGCGGGCTCGGGCTGGGGCGCGGAATTGGGTTCGTTTTGTTGTGCGGGGGCTTGTTGCGCGGCGACGCGGGCGGCCTGGGCGTCCAGTTTGCGGAGCGCCAGGAGCTGTTTCACGGCTCGCTGGCCCGAACGCTCGGCGGCCGCGGCGTGACGCTGCAGGATGTGGAAGGGACCGGCTTTGTCGTTCAGCATCAGGCTTCTCAGGGTGCCTTCATGGTCGGACGAGCAGTGGCAGAAGGCCATGTCGTCCACCATGGCGGCTTCGAAACGAATGAAGCGGGCAAGGCGCCAGTGGGACTGGGCGATTTCCAGGACCAGGACCTCCTCGTAGCCGTCGGTGGGGGCGAATTTGCGGGTGGTTTCGGCGAGTAAATCGTCGAAATCGTCCTGATTTTCGCTGGTGAGGACGCGGAAGCGGGCGGAGAGTCCGTGTTTCAGCGCGTTGGCGCTGGAGCGGGATTTGCCCTCGGGGGTGCGGGGGCCGGTGCTGTTGAGGGCATTTCGGCGATTGGCCTGGATTTGCGCTTGTGTGGACATTTCGCATCGACGGTAGCATGGGGCGGGCGGTTCTTGGGGGGGGGTGGGCGCGGAAGTGATGGGGAATGTGGGGGTTTGGTGGGGTTGGGTTGTTGTTACCGGGGTGGCGGAGGAGATCATCCACGGGATGAGCGTTTGGCTGGTGGAACGCGCGGTTCTCGGTACTAATCCGATAGGCGGTCCGACCGACCATTCTCCGAGTTGCGCGTGACTCGTCCGAAAGGTGCGGCAACCTCCCGAGACACGCTGCTGGCCAGCCTCCGAACCTAGTGCTTCGGAAACGGACTCAGACCTTGAATGTCGCGGTGCCGTTGCGCAGATCCTTCTCGTACTGCTTGCCAAAGTCGCCTTTGAGGTCGTTCGAGAGCGATGCCATCGCGACGCGCAGGCGCGGCTCCTCAAACCCCGCAGCCTCTTTCGCTTTCTCAAGCAATCCGTGGAACGTCTCTTCGTGCATCCTGCCGGAGAGTTTGACGTTTAGGAGTGTCGGGAATACGTTTTCGTACGCCTTGCGGACTTCGACGACGGATGGCGAGAGGGCGATGAAGTTCAGCAGGAATTCCGGTCGCATGATGTAGTGGCTGCCGTGCTCCTTGAACAGATCGTCCGTGTGCATCCGGACGCGGACCTCGTGCGTGAGCCACCACGTGCGGAAGCCGAACCCGGTCGTGTTCGAGTGCTCTTTCAACGCCGTCCGCCGCCCGTAGGTCGCGAGGATCATGAGCGCGTCGTTCTGCGCTAGGATCTCCTTTTTCTTTTTTGGCGCGATCTTGCTCGTGAGATCGGCGAGTTGCTTCTCATCGCAGAGCTTGAGCAGCTGAGCGCGCGGTTCGTATGTCATCTTGAACTTGTTCAGCAGGTAGCCCTTGAGCTCCTGGCGTCCCTTGGACGTGTGCAGGTCGTCGTACGTGCAGAACTGGTTGATGTAGTTGTTCCAGCTCGACGGGGGCTTGATCGAGGCGGGTGGGTTGAGCTTCGCGTAAAAGTACGATCGGATCAGAATCTTCGGTGCGTGCCGGGCGACCTCCGTTGTGACGTGGGCCTCGTTCCAAGAGAAGTAGTTCGCGAATTCCCAGTCGCTCGTTTCGAGGTTGCTGTGGACCTCCTCGATCACCGGCTCGGAGAGGACCAGCGTCGCACCGGCCTGCGCGAGCATCGCGAGGAGATTTGTCGTCATCTGGTCTTCCTTACGTAGGTACCGTTCGCTCAGCGCATGGATTAGGATGTCCGACCCTACGTAGAGGTAGAAGTCGGAGGCCATCGTCTGGAAGTACTCGATGATGCGAGGCTCCGCGTTCAGGCTGAAAAGCAGGAGGTACGTCCGGGAGAGCTTGCCGAGGTACGGCGGTGTCAAGCGTTTTGTGTAAGTGGCCTCTCGGCGGTTTTCGTTTCTCCTC
>CAYVPZ010000554.1:0-3831 GCA_964453955.1 uncultured Solibacteraceae bacterium
GTCGACGACGAGGACCGCGAAAACGAAGGCGATCTCACCATCGCGGCGGAAAAAATCACCCCCGAAATCGTGAATTTCATGGCCCGGCACGCGCGCGGGCTCATCTGCCTGGCGCTGGCCCCCGAACTGTGCGACAAGCTCGCGCTCCCGCAAATGACCCCGCACAACACCTCCCAGTTCGGCACCGCGTTCTGCGAGTCCATCGACGCCGCCGACGGCGTCACCACGGGCATCTCCGCGGCCGACCGCGCCCACACCATCCGCGTGGCCATGCTTCCCGAAACGAAGCCGTCCGATCTGGCCCGCCCCGGCCACGTGTTTCCTCTGCGCGCCCGCGAAGGCGGCGTGCTGGTGCGAACCGGACAAACCGAAGCGGCCGTCGATCTGGCCCGGCTGGCCGGATGCAGTCCCGGCGGCGTCATCTGCGAGATCATGAACCCCGACGGCAGCATGGCGCGCGCGCCCGAACTCGACGCCTTCTGCGCGCATCACGGGCTGGCCATGATCTCCGTGGCCGATCTCATCCGCCACCGTCTGCGCCACGAGCGCTCCATCGTGCGTGAATCCGAGGCCTGTCTGAACACCGCCGCGGGAGCGTTTCGCGTGGTCACCTACCGCAGCAGCATCGACGACGAGCGCCATCTCGCTCTGGTGCACGGCGAGGTGGCCGGACGCGAGCACGTGCTGGTGCGCATGCAGTCGCATTGCCTGGCCGGGAACGTCCTCGGCGGCCTGGACTGCGATTGCCGCGATCTTGTGCAGCGCGCGGCCGAGCGCATGGTGCGGGAAGGCGGCGGCGTCATCGTCTATTTGCACCAGACCCGGCCCGGCTTTCGCGACCACCGGCCGCTGACTTCACCGGACCGCCAAACCGCCCTGCAGCACGAAAACGGGCTCGGCGCGCAGATTCTCTCCGATCTGGGGCTGCACCGCATCACCCTGCTCACCAACCACCCTCGCAAGGTCGTCGGACTCGAGGCCTTCGGCATCGAAATCGACGACCAGATTCCCTTCTGACCGGTATGGGGAACTAATCGGCCCCGCCGAGCGTTATTTGATACGAGGAAATTCACCATGAAGACACGAATGATCGCGTTTGCCGCCCTGGCGGCGCTTGCCGCGGGATCGGCGCTGGCGGCCGATGCGACCCTGCTCAGCCTGGTTCCGCCCGACGCCAAAGTGGTTGCCGGCGTTCGGGTGACCACGGTGGAGGCCTCGCCCTTCGGCCAGTACGTCCTTGGACGCCTGCAGCCGGGCGGCGAACAGGCGTTGCAAAAGATGATCGCGGCCACCGGCTTCGATCCGCGCCGCGACGTGTCGGAAATTCTTCTGGCCAGTGCCGCGCCGAATACCCACGACCAGGGGATCATCGCAGTGCGCGGCGTCTTTGATCCGGCGCGCATCGAAAGCATCGCCACCGCGCACGGCTGCACCAAGAGCAGCGTTCTGGGCGTCACCATGTTCACTGCCGCCGGCGCCACACACAATGGCGCGCTGGCCGTGCCGGACCCCACCACGGCCATGCTCGGCGACGTGGAATCGGTGAAGGCCGCCATCGGCCGGTACCGCGCCAAAACAACCCCCGCGGCCGATCTGCGGAATAAGGTGCAAGCCGCAAGCCAGGATGCCGCGGGCATGGCCAACGACGTCTGGTTCGTCACCCTGGTCCCGCTCTCCGACCTTGCTCCCAGTGCCTCCGGCGAAGGCGCCAGCGGGTCCGCTAAGAACATGACCGCTTTCCAGACCGTGCAGCAGGCCGGCGGCGGCGTCCGGTTCACTGCCGACAACGTGCGCCTGGCCGCCCAGCTCACCATGCGCTCGGACAAGGATGCGCAGGCCATCGCCGATGTCATCCGCTTCCTGGCCAATATGCTGCAGGCGAACCGTCAGAAGGAACCCACGGCGGGCGCGGTGGCCTCGCTGCTGGACAGCGTGACCATCAACACCACCACGAACGTGACCCAGGTCGCCCTGGTGCTTCCCGAGACTCAGTTGGAGCAGTTGCTCAACACCCTCCAGCAGCACCGGCATGCCGAGAACGGCGGCGTCCCCACGCCAAAGCTGAACTGACGGCCCTCTCACAAAAGCGGAGAACAATCCGCCGCGTTCGACACCGTTACGCTGTGCGTCGCGAAACGTACATCATCCGAGGTCCGGTGACGCGTTTTTTGCCGGTCCTCCCGGTGTCCGTGGCCCGGCGGCAACCGGTGACCACAAAATCGCACACCAGGGCCTAATACTTTTTCGTGCGAAAGTCGATATGGAGTTGAAACTTAGCCGGTGCGATGACATGATAATGAGTCGCACGGGCGGCCTGGAGCGTCTAAAACTTCATGGTACTTGAATTGCTAGCGGGATGTGGTATGATTTCTGGAGCCAGTCTGAACCCTCGGCTTTCCGCTTCCGGGCTACAAGCTTGTTCAAGGACATCATGGAGATCCGGCGAGATCGGATTGAACCTTTGTGGGGGTGTGCGCGTCTAAACGTGTTGGCTGGATAAGTAGTAGATAGAAGGAGACTTACAATGACGAAGACCGAACTTAACAAATACAGGGAGATTCTGGAGGCAAAGCAGGCCGAGCTTGCTCAGTTCATCCGGAACCGCGAAGGCATCACCATCGAGAAGAGCCCGGATGCACTCGACGAAGTGCAGAATGCGGCCGAGCGCGAACTTGCAATACGCAATCTTGACCGCGAATCGAACCTCCTGCGCAACGTACGCGCTGCCCTCCGTCGCATGGACGACGGCGCCTTTGGCGTGTGCGTGCATTGCGAAGAGGACATTAACCCCAAGCGTTTGAACGCTGTACCGTGGACGCCCTATTGCATCCGCTGCCAGGAAATGGCCGATCGCAACCAGGAAACCAACGGGAGCGAAGATTTCGACGACCTGCTCGTGCACGCAGCCTAATCCTTCTCTTCGGTCTTCGTACAAGGGCGCGGGTCATTCCGCGCCCTTCCTGTGTCCGGACGTGCCAAACGCCCCCGTACCGGGTGAAATCGCGCTAACTGGTCCACCCGATTGCCGTTACCATCCTGCCCGACTGTTCCTTGTCCCTTCGGAATGAGTGAAATAGCGTGGGCTCGCAGCGCGTGCATCGCCCGGCAACCGTCACCTGGCCTTCCGGTACCCCAACGTTCAGGGCCTGTCGGCGATTCGTCTCGATCAGGTCAATGTGCGTCTTTTCAGCGGGATGGCCGAATTCCACCGCCACTTCCGGTCCCACCTCGAAGCAACAGGCGCCGATGGCCGGTCCAATCGCCACGAAGACGTTTCGCGGCACCGTGTCGAAGAATTTCGACATTTCCGACAGAGTTTTCGTCACGATTTCGGCGGCGGTGCCTCGCCAGCCGGCGTGAACGGCCGCCACCGCGTGATGCGCCGGGTCCGCAATCAGGATGGGCACGCAGTCGGCGGTGCGAACGGACAAAACGAAGCCAATCCGATCCGTAATTAATGCGTCGGCCTCGCCGTGGACGCCCGGACCGTCGGCGAATATTACCCGGCTGGAATGGACCTGGCGGACGGTGGCAGCCGGCAGACCCGGCCAGTTCCGCGTGTCCCGAGTCCCAAATCCGTGTACCAGATTTGGAATACCGGACAGCGCTTCGGCGCGAAATACGCCGTGGGGGTCCGGCAGGAACACTAGTGGCCCTTCAGGATCTCGGCGATGTCCTTTTCCGAGACGGCCCCCTCGCGGATGATACGCCACCAGGGCTCGGTGATATCCACCGTGGTCGCGCCCGGGCCGTTGCAGAGACCGCCGTCCACCACCAGGTTCACCCGGCCATCCATCATACCGAAGACCTCGATGCCGCTCCGGCAGGTGG
>CAYVPZ010000555.1:0-3825 GCA_964453955.1 uncultured Solibacteraceae bacterium
GCGTGACCCACGAGGAAATGCGAGACCTGTACGAACTGTACGCGCTCGGTGTTCTCGAAGGCGAGGAACGGGCGGAAATCGCTCAGCATCTGGGCAGCGGCTGCGACGTGTGCCGGGGCGAGATTCAGCGCGCCGCCATCCAGAACGTGGTCATCCTTGCGGCGATGACGCCAGAGACGGTTCCCTCCAGGCGCGTGCGGGGCCGGCTGCTGGCGGGAATGGGCGTGGCCGGCCGCACGTGGGGCCGGGTGGCGTGGGCGGCGGCGGCCGCGTGTCTGGTGGCGGTGGCGTGGTCCGGCGTGCGCGCGTACCGGATGTCCACCGAACTGGACGCCGCGCGGCAGCACGCGCTGGTGACGGACACCGAACTGGCCCGCGTGAGGCTGGTGCTGGATGTTCTCAACGCGCCGGACACCCGTACCGTGGTCTTCGGGCAGGAAAAGCACGAGCCGCCCCGGGGCAGCGTCTTCGTGAATCCCCACAGCGGCGTGCTGCTCATCGCTGCGCGGCTACCGCAACTGGCGGCCGGGAAGATCTACGAGATGTGGGTGATCCCGAAGGCCGGCGCTCCGAAACCGGCGGGCTTGTTCCGGGCCACCGCGGCAGGCACGGCCATGCACACCATCGAGGGACCGGTGGATGTGGAGACGACGGGTGCGGTGGCGGTTACCGTGGAACCCGAGGCCGGCTCGAACGCTCCCACGTCCACGCCGATCATCGTGGCTCCGGTGGCGGGGTCGTAGCCGGGACCTCCGCAACGAATCCGTTGGCGACCTCGCCAACGTAGCATGGGTAGCGGCGCCTCTCCGAGGGCCACACTGTTGAGACTGTTCCCTTCTGCGTGGATGCTCAGGGGTCGATCCGGCGCAGTGACAATCTCCGGTAGCCTCGGGAACCACGCGGGCGCCGCCACCACCGGGCCGGCTTCCTTACTTCCGGAACATCGCCCCGAGCACCGCAAACAGCATCGGCACCAGCCAGGCCGGGATGATGGCGAAGAAGGCCTTGCCCTTGGAGACCTTGGCCAGGTGCGCGTAGGTCAGTCCCAGAATGACGATGTACCAGATCATGAAGATGGAGAAGAAGTTCAGGACCCCGCCCAGCGCGCCGGAAGCGTTGATGAAAATGTCCAGACCCAGCGGCACCTGCAACTGATGCATGCTCTGGATGTCGTCGAGTCCCTTCGACTTCAGCACGATCACTGCCGCAATATACTGCAGCATGGAGATCATCCCGCACGTCAGCAGCAGACTGAGCAGATGCTGGAAGCGAACGCGGGCATCGACAATGGCCCCCACGGCCATGACCAGCAGGGCGGCAATCGCGGTGAAGATGAGAATGATGATGGGGATGCAGTACGCCGTGACCGTGGAGATGGTGGTGGTCAGCGAAAGCATCCGGTCCAGTTGCTCGCCGCTGATGCCGTTTGGCGGATCCACGCGCATGGCCTGTATGGTGAACGGGATCAACTGCAGCTGTACGATGATGCTGACGATGCTGAGCACCACCAGCGGATATACCCAGAACCACTTCAACTGCACCCGCCGGGCGGTGCTCGCGGGGTCGATGTAAACGTTGACCAGCCCGAGGAGGCCTTCCTTGAGACTGGCGGTTGGTTCCGGCGGCGGCGCGGCCGGGGTTGCGGCGTTGGTGGACATGGTTGACTCCTGGTCGGTACCGATGGGGGGATTATATCGCGTCTGCGTTACGCTGGGGTGTAATAAAGCCGGTGCCGATGTCCACGACGGGTACCAACGGTCACATCATGGACTCCCCCCAAAAGTCCCGCCTGATCGCCGCAATGGCGGCTTACGTGCTCCTCGCCGCACTGGCGGGCGTCACACTGACCGGGAAGATGCGCATTGCCGTGTGGATCTTTCTCGGTGGTATGGCGGTGAAGACGTGGCTCTCTTCCCTGCACAACTCCTAAATTCACTCTAAAACTCTCTAAGGCTACCGATATAGCAAGTAAGGCCGGGGCGGTCCATGGCACGTTTCATTTTGGAACTCGCCGTTCCGAAGTGAAATCGGGCCGGGGTGGTCCTGTTTCAGAACGGGACCGTGTGGGCTCGGCACAGACCGGCCGGAGATAGGAAAAGTAGGTTGCAATGGCCAGGACTAAGTGGCTAAGTACCTCAGTTACAAGACTTACTTTTCACATAGCTCGAATTGGCTACGACGCGATTCAGGCTCCTCTCAGGGTTCCTGGGTTGTGGACTAAGGTTTGCTCCGGATGAGGCGACGGAGTGATCGCGATGAGAATGCATAGAGGGTTGGTGAGCACGATGAAGGTGACCAAAACGGATAGAGAACAGACAGCCCGGACAGCGTGGCGCGACCGGGTCATCCTGGACCATCTGCCGCTGGTAAAGGCAATCGCGATCCGGGTTCATGAGAATCTGCCGGTGCACGTGGAACTGGACGACCTCGTCCATGCCGGAGTTCTCGGACTCTTCGACGCCGCGGAAAAGTACAATCCCGGGAAACAGGTGGTTTTCTCCAGCTATGCCAAGCATCGCATCAAGGGGGCCATCCTGGACAGCCTGCGCCAGCTCGACTGGGCCTCCCGCGATCTGCGCCGCCGTCACAAACAGGTGGAAGCGGTTACCCGCGACCTCGCCTCCACGCTGCATCGCATGCCCACTGAGAGCGAAGTGGCCGAGAAGATCGGGGTCGATGTCGAGCGCTGGCGCCACATGATGATCGATCTCCGCAATGTCGGGCTGGTCTCGGCGTCGGCTCGCAACAACGACCACGAGGATCTCCCCGCGCCGGAGTTTCCCAGCAAGCCGGAGACCCATCCGGACAACCTCTGCGCCCGTTCGCAGATGCGCACGGTGCTGGGAACGGCCATGAAGGGCCTGCCGGAGAGATACCAGAAGGTTGTGGTCCTCTATTACACCAACGAGATGACCATGAAGGAAATCGGCGGCGTTCTGGGTATCAACGAGAGCCGGGTGTCGCAGATCCACAAATCGGCTCTGGAGAAGATGGCCGCCGCGCTGGAATCGAACGGCATCCATTCCAGCTACGCTTTCTGCTAACGGACACGCGGCGAAAGCCGCGTTCGTGCAGGGACAGGCGAGTACGCGGCTGCCGCCGCATGTCCCTGAGTCACCGGGTTGCGAGGAGCCATGCGAGACACCGCCAATATCCGCCGCCATCAGCGCGTTACCTGCAATACGAAAGGCCGCGCCGTATGGGCGGACCCCTCCGGCCAGGACAAGTGGGCCATCGTGCGCATTTTCGATCTCTCCGAGTCCGGAGTACGCATGGAGCTCCCCGAGCCCGTGGAAGCCCGTTCGTTGATCAGCTTCAGCTCCGACGACATGAAACTGCAGGGCCAGGCGACCGTCCGGTTCTGCCGGCGCCAGGGGTCGAGATACGTCGTTGGCGCGGAGTTCGTGGGCGGGACCTCCTGGAAGCCGGTCACGCCCACCCACCAGTAGCCGCCCGTCCCGGCGCCTCTGGTCGAAAAATCAAATCGCCCCGATAAAATTTTCCTGCTTACGTGTCCGTGGCGCCGCCTGGGATAATCGGTCTGTATGCCATGTCGCTACTCCTCCGCCCTGTCGCTGTGTGCGCTCACGTTGCTGGCGCCCGCGGTGGCCTGGGCTCAATCCATACCACCGGCCACGGAAGCGCGAATCTCGGCGGTGGAAACTGCGGTTAAATCGGCTCAAAGCGCCGGCGATAACGCCTGGATGCTGGTGAGCGCGGCTCTGGTGCTGCTGATGACGGGCCCCGGACTGGCTCTGTTCTACGGGGGCCTGGTAAGGCCGAAAAACGTGCTCAGCACCATGATGCACAGCTTCATCCTGATGG
>CAYVPZ010000556.1:0-3825 GCA_964453955.1 uncultured Solibacteraceae bacterium
CGTGGCCGCGCCGAACCGCCTCGCCCTCTCCGAGAATCTGCCGTTCATGCGCACGCTGCCGGATGCGAGCATCGATCTCATCTACGCCGACCCGCCGTTTTTCACCCGCCGCCAGCACACCGCGTTCAGCGACGTGTGGCCGGGCGGGATCGCCGCCTACATCGAGTGGTTCGCGGTCCGGCTCGTCGAGATGCATCGGCTGCTGAAGCCCGCGGGCAGCCTGGTGGTGCACTGCGACTGGCACGCCAGCCACTACATCAAGGTCGCGCTCGACGGCATTTTCGGCTACCAGCGTTTCGTCAACGAGATTGTCTGGTGCTACAAATCCGGCGGAGCCAGCCCGAAGCGCCGCTTCAGCCGCAAGCACGACGTGTTGCTGTGGTACGCGAAAGGGAGCGACTACCACTTCGCCGCCCCGCGCGAAAAGTCCTACAACCGCGGGCGCAAGCCGTACCGTTTCGCCGGCGTCGCCGAGTTCGAAGACGAGAACGGCTGGTACACGGTGGTGGGGATGAAGGACTGGTGGGAGATGGACATGGTGGGCCGCACCTCGCGCGAGCGCACCGGCTACCCCACGCAGAAGCCGCTGCGGCTGCTCGAGCGCGTGGTGGAAGCGGGTTGTCCGCCCGCCGGCGTGGTGGCCGATTTCTTTTGCGGGAGCGGCACCACGGTGGTGGCCGCGCAGCGTCTGGGCCGCGGCTGGATCGCCTGCGACGAATCCGCCGAAGCGGTGCGCCTCACGCGCGAGCGGCTGGAAGGGGAGAAGACATGACGCGGCTGCGCGCGGCGCTTACTTCCCTGCTAGTGATCCTCGCCGTCGCGCTCTGCCTGCGTCTGGGATATGGGTGGGATTACCGGCAACACCGCTCGCACCGGGCGCTCGGCGTCATTCCATTCCTGTTCGAGCCCGGCAACATCGCCGCCGCCGTGGCCGCCGGAAGAGGATTCAGCTCGCCCTTTCGCGAGGAGACCGGGCCCACCGCCTGGCTCACCCCGGTCTATCCGCTGCTGCTGGCCGGAATCTTTCGCCTTTTCGGGCTGTACACGTTTCAATCATTCGTTGCCGCGGCTGTTTTGAACATTCTCTTCTCCACATGCACCTGCGTGCCCATCTACTACGCGGGCCGGCGGCTGGGCGGCCGAGGCATCGCCGCCGGAGCGGCGTGGCTGTGGGCCATCTTCCCCAACGCCATCAAGCTGCCCGTGGAATCCATGTGGGACGCGTCGCTGGCGGCGCTGCTGGCAGCGGTCATCGTGTGGGGCACGCTCGCGCTCGCGGAATCGAACAGCCTCTCCGACTGGGGCGCCTGGGGCCTGCTGTGGGGCCTCGCGGCGATGACCAACCCCACGTTGCTCCTGCTGTTCCCGTTTCTGCTGGGCTGGCTGGCATTCCGGTCACGCCGCTTCGCGCACGCGGCGCTCGCCACCGGCATGCTGGTCCTCTGTTGCGCGCCGTGGACCGTTCGCAACTTCGTCGTGTTTCATCGCTTCGTCCCGCTGCGCTCGGTGGCGGGGCTGACCCTGTGGCTGGGCAATCACGACCAGTCCGCCGACGCCTGGGTCGGCCGGCTGCACCCCATCAACAATGTCGAGGAACGCCAGCGCTACATCAAGATGGGTGAGCCCGAGTATATGAAGGACAAGCAGCGCGCGGCTGTTGAGTTCATCCGGGAGCACCCGCTCGACGAACTGCGCGCCTGCTGGTTCCGGTTCGTCATCCTCTGGACGGGAGGCTCCGCGCACCCGCTCGCGGATTTCGGCGGCGTGCTGCTGTTCAACGTGCTGGTGGCGATCGGCGCGCTGGCGGGGATAGTCGTTCTGTTCCGCGCGCGCAGCCCGTACGCCTTCCCGCTCGCGGTTTTCCCGATTGTGTTTCCGTGCGCGTACTACGTGACGCTGGCCTCGGCGCGCTATCGCCATCCCATCGATCCGGTCCTGATGCTGTTGGCGGCCGTCGCGGCAGGTGCGGCCATCGCACGGATCAGCGCACGACGGCCCGCCGGCCGGCCAGATCCAGCTCGGCGCCAGGGCGCGCCTGCTCGGAGCGCACGTAAGCGAGCGCGACCACCTGGCCCAAAGCGGGCGAGTACGCCGCCGACGTGATCTCGGCCGCGTCGCGTCCCTCAACCTGCAGCTTCGTGCCCGCGGCCGGGACCTCGGCGCCCTCAATGCGCACCGGCATCAGCACGCGATGGATCTGCGCGCGCGAACGCACGCGCTCCACAATCTCCTGTCCCAGGTAGCAGCCCTTCTGGAAATGGAGGGCGCGAAGCTGGTTCGTCTCCTGCGCCAGATAGCGTTCGCCGATGTCCTCTCCGTAGCGCGGCCGGCCCATTTCGAGGCGCGCCACGTGAAAATCTTCTTCGCTGGCGGCGATGACGCCGGCGGCCTTCAGATGCCGCACCACGTCGTCGCGCTCGCCCGCGGGCGCCACCACCAGCCAGCCGGGCAGCCCGGTGTAGCTGACGTGGGCCACCAGGCGCTCGCCCCATAACTCGCTGGCGAACTCGTCGCCGGGCACGGGCGCCCCCGCTTTCCGCAGCGCCTCGGCCGCGCGCGGGCCTTCCACCGCGATGGCCACGGTCCCGGCCGCGATGCTCTCCACGGTCACGTCGTCGGCGATGATGAAGTGCTCCAGGTGCGCGCGTACCTTGTCCGCGGTTTCCGGTTCGGTGTCCAGCAGAAAATGGTCCGGCCGGCAAAACAGGTTGACGTCGGCCAGCACGCGGCCCTGCGCCGACAGGAAAAAAGCGTAGCAACCCTGGCCGGGCTGAAGCTGCTCCACGTGATTGGTGGTCATGGCGTGCAGAAGGCGCGCGCGGTCCTCGCCCGTCAACCGGATGCGGCCGCGTGCCGAGACATCCCGCCATGCCGCCGCCTCGCGCAGTGCCGCGTATCCGATCACGGCAGCTTCACCGGCGCGTTCGTGGAGAGGTAGCGCAGCCAGCCCGAGATCAGCACGATGGCCGCGCCGGAAATCAGGATGCCCGTGGCGCGGCGGTTGCGCTTCGCCTCATCGCCGCTTGCCACCGCATACAACAAAGTGGCGGCCAGCACGTGCAGAACCAGCAGCAGCTTGATGCCCATCCACATGTGATAGCCGGGCGGAAACGCGGTTTTCGTCAGGTAATTATACAGGCCCGACCCGAGAATGGTGAACACCACGGTAACCAGGATCGGCCGGAAGCGCGCCGCGGCTTCATCGCCCAGGGTGCGCCGCTCGCTCCCGGGCAGGGCGGCGACGGCGGGCGCCAGCACCAGGCGCGCGTAGACGAAGCCGCCCAGCAGGGTGATCACGGAGATCACATGAGTCCAGCGCATCAGCAGCGCGAGCACGGTACGAACGGCAGGGTCCATGTTTCCGAGTATAGCGGTCACCCCACCCGCGCCAGCCGCCGCACCGCCAGCACCGTCAGCAACACCGTCAACCCACCAAGCACCGCCGCGCCCACCGCCGGAGGCACCCGGTCCGTCAGGCCCGCCGCGCTCAGCGACAGCTCGCGCAAATAGTACGTCGGCGAGATCATCGACAACCATTTCATCGCCGGCGGCAGCGGGAACCACAGGTCCGCCACCAGGAACATGGGGACATACAGCAGGTTCACAATGCCCGGCGCGCTTTGCCCGGTGGCCCGCACGCCAATGAACAAACCGATGGCGGAAAACGGCAGCGAGCCCAGTATGTTCAGGACGGCGATGCCGAGGAATTGGGCCGCGTCCAGACGGACGTGGCCGGCGAGCACCGCGCCCGCGGTCAGGGTGGCCATGATGATGGTGGCGAACAGCGCCGCCATCAGCATCTTCCCCAGCAGATACGCGGCCGGC
>CAYVPZ010000557.1:0-3814 GCA_964453955.1 uncultured Solibacteraceae bacterium
GGCCTCGGCGACGGTCGTCACGCGCAGGCCGGCGGCCTCGGCCTTCGCCCAGCTCTTACTGCCTTTGTAGAGCCCGACGATCACGTCGCAACCGGAGTCGCGCAGGTTGAGCGCGTGCGCGTGGCCCTGGCTGCCGTAGCCGATAATGGCTACGGTTTTATCTTTAATTGCGTCGAAACTTCCGTCGCGTTCGTAGTAGCGTTGTGCCATGTTTGTGTATTAGACCGTTTCCTCTTCCTTTAGTCGGCCGTTTTCCGCCCCGGCTCCACGCGGGACCGGCGGCGCCAGCCGCAACTTCTTCTTCTCCAGCGACACCGAGACGGTCCCCGAGCGGGTAACGTCGATATCGCCATAGCTTTGCATGACGGCGATGAACTCGTCGAGCTTTTCGGGGTCGCCGGTGGCTTCCAGAGCAAACCCTTCGGTGGACTGATCCACCACGCGCGCCCCGAAGATCTCCGCCTCTTTCAGGATGGCCGTGCGGTTGTTCAGCGCCGCGCGAATGCGCACCAGCGCCATCTCGCGCTTCACCGCCGGACCGTCGGTGAGGTCCATGGCCTGCAGCACGTTGATCAGCTTGTTCATCTGCTTGATCACCTGCGAGCGCAGGCTGGGATCGACGTCCACCACGATGCTCATGCGGGAGACCATGGGATCGAGCGTGCGCGCGACGGTGAGGCTCTCGATGTTGTACCCGCGGGCGCTGAGCACCCCGGTGATGCGCATCAGAGCGCCGGGTTTATTTTCCACCAATAAGGAAATAATCTGTAGCATTATATGCGACCTTACACGGCAACCGGCTGAGGCGGTCCGAAGACCATCTCGTTGATGGCCGCCCCGGCCGGCACCATCGGGTACACGTTCTCAAACTGCGATACGCGCACGTTCAGCAGATACGGCCCCGGCTCGTTCACCGCCTCTTCCAGCGCCGCGCGCAGCTCGCCCGGTTTTTCCACCGTTCGGCCCTTAAAACCGTAGGCGCCGGCCAGCTTTTCCGGATCGGGGAAACCGCACAGCTCCACCGCGCTGAGACGGTTGTTATAGAAGAGCTCCTGCCACTGGCGCACCATGCCCAGATAGCCGTTGTTCATGACCACGATCTTGATGGGCAGAGCATGATTGGCGATGGTGGCCAGCTCGGGAATCGACATCTGGAACCCGCCGTCGCCGACGATGGCGAACACCAGCTTGTCCGGACGGGCGAACTGCGCGCCGATGGCGCTGGGCAGGCCGAAGCCCATGGAACCTAGACCGCCGGAGTTGAGCCACAGACGCGGCTCGTCGAAGCGCAGGAACTGCGCCGCCCACATCTGATGCTGGCCCACGTCGGAGGTGACCACGGCCTGACCGCCGGAGAGCCGGTCGATTTCGGCCATCAGGTGCTGGGGCTTGATCTCGCTGTCGGAGAACTCGGGCTTGATGGGATGATCGCTCTTCCACTCGCGGATCTGCTTCCACCAGGCGCGGCGGGCGCCGGCGCTCTTTTCCCGCTCGGTGGGCGCCAGCTCCTGCAGAACCTTATTGATGCGCTCGAGCACGCGCTTGACGTCGCCGACGATGGGCAGGTCGGCGGTGCGGTTCTTGCCGATCTCGGCCGGGTCGATGTCCACGTGGATCACGCGGGCGTGCGGCGCGAAAGCGGCGAGGCGGCCGGTGACGCGATCGTCGAAGCGAACGCCGAGGGCGATGAGCAGGTCGCATTCGGTGAGGCCCATGTTGGCGGCGTAGCTGCCATGCATGCCGGGCATGCTGACGAAGTTCGGATGCGTGCTGGGGAGCGCGCCGAGGCCCATGAGCGTGTTGACCGCGGGCACGTCCAGCAGCTCCACCAGTTCCCTCAGCTCGGCCGAGGCGCCCGCGGCAATGATGCCCCCGCCCGCGTAGACGAAGGGCCGCTGGGCTTCCCACATCATCTGCGCGGCGCGCCGGATCTGGCCGGTGTGGCCTTCGGTGAACACCTTGTAACCTGGCAAATGGATGGCGTCCACAGGCGTGTAATGCGCCTGGCCCTGGAAGACGTCCTTGGGGATATCCACCAGCACCGGGCCGGGACGGCCGCTGGCGGCGATATAGAACGCCTCGTGAATGGCCGCGGGCAGCTCGGCCACCGTTTTCACCAGGAAATTGTGCTTGGTGCAGGAGCGGGTGATGCCGAAGGTGTCCGCTTCCTGGAAGGCATCGCTGCCAATCAGCTTGGTGGTCACCTGGCCGGTGAGGGCGACTACCGGGATGGAGTCCATGAGGGCGTTCACCAGACCGGTCACCAGGTTGGTGGCGCCGGGGCCGGAGGTGGCGCAGCATACGCCGACGCGGCCGGTGGCGCGGGCATATCCTTCGGCGGCGAAGCAGGCATTCTGCTCGTGGCGGACCAGGACGTGCCGGATGGGGTGATCGTACATGGCGTCATAGAGCGGCAGCGTGACGCCGCCCGGATAGCCGAAAATGCATTCGACCTTCTCGTGCACAAGGCACTCAAGGAGCATCTTCGCTCCACTCATCAGGGTTGAACTGGAAGCTGGCATGGGCATCTTAATTCTCTCATCCACGGTCGGCTAAAACGAAAAAAGCCATCGGCGGGGTCCGTTTGAGGAGCCCCGCCGATGGCTTTCGAATTCCAGATCCGAAGCCCTTCAGGCGGGGCCGGGTACGGCGACCTGAATAATAGCGGGTACAAGCTTCGGAACTCGACTGGTGAGCAGGAAGAGCGATGAGGTGAGGCCCGGTAGGGTCACCTGAGCATCGGCTCGACTCACGCACACGGTCATAGAACAAGCCTAAGGCAGAAGTTTCGCAAATGCAAGGGGGCTTGCGCATTAGAAGTGCTTATCGGAGTATTGTATATGGATCATTATAGATGTATACTGATTGCGGGATGAAGTTCCAGGTTACATTGCCGGACGATTTCGCCGAAGAAGCCCGAGCGGTTTCGGTGCGGCTGCAGATCCCGCTGGCGCAATTCATTCGCGAGAGCATGCAGCAGCGGCTCGCCGACTTGCGCAAGCAGGGCAATGGCAGGACGCGGTTTCTCGATCGCTTCAGCGGGGTGCTGGACACCGGGGAAACCGATCTGGCCAGCAGGGTGGATGAGCTGTTGTACGGCGGCGATCCGCACCAGTGACCGTCTTCGTCGACACCGGCTATTTCATCGCCCGCATGCAGGCGCGCGACCAGTGGCACCGGGCGGCGGTGGAGGCGGACGATCCCACGCTCGAACTGGTCACCTCCAACGAAGTGGTGAATGAGACGATTACGCTGTTGCAGGAGCGCGGCTTCCTGTCGCTGGCGCTCGATTTCCTGCGGGAGATTCGGGCGGGCAGCGACATTACCGTGGTGTATGTGGACGCGGCCATCCAGGCGGAGGCCTGGGATCTCTGCGCCCGGTACGCGGGTGCCGGGGCCGGCGGGGTGGACTGCACCAGCTTTGCCATGATGCGGCGCCTGGGCATCCGCAAGGCCTTCACCTTCGACCAGCATTTTCGGGCGGCCGGCTTTGGGATTGTGGAAGTGCGGGTTTAGCGGCCCCCGCCGCGGGCGGCGAAGAAGCGGTCTTTGTCCACCTCCGGCTCCACCACCACGTCGAAGAAGCCGATCATCATCTCCTGCCAGCTTTGTTCGCCCCAGCGGACCTCGGCGCTGGGGTCGGGGTTGGCGGGGTTGTTGGCGGAGTTGTCGAAGTGCCCGATCCACGTCAGGCGGTCGCCCCGGTGCAGCGGGCGCGGCGTCTCCAGTTTGTAATCGAGCTGCCAGAAGAAGTCGTACGGCTTGACGTCCAGCAGCGTCTGCGGAGGGCTGCCCGGCGGCGTCAATACGAATT
>CAYVPZ010000558.1:0-3811 GCA_964453955.1 uncultured Solibacteraceae bacterium
CCAGCCGCTTTTCGGCCACCAGCGGGCCGAGAACACTGCTGGGGATGTCCTGAATGTAGGATTCGCCGGCGTTCAGCCGGTCCACCTTGGAGGCCTGCACGTCAATGCCAACCACGTGAAACCCGGCCTGGGCGAATTCTACCGCCAGAGGCAGGCCGACATAGCCGAGACCCACAATGCCGACTCTCGCGCTGTGCGAGGTGATTTTGTTCCGCAGGTCCATTTTGTTTTTTCCGAGATATGACGTCTCGATTGTACACCGAGCGGTCATAGCTATAGTGGGAGTAATGGCATCGATTCTCATTACCGGAGGGGCCGGCTATATCGGCTCGCACACCGCGCACCTGCTCAAACGGCACGGATACGACGTGGTTATCGTCGACGATCTCTCGCGGGGGCACGAGCACAACGTACGCGGGTTTCCGTTCCACAAGCTGCGCATGCAGGACACCGCGGCGCTGGCGGACGTTCTGGGGGCCGCGAAAATCGAAGCCGTGATTCACTTTGCCGCGTACATCGCGGTGGGCGAATCCACCAGAGTCCCCGAACTGTATTTCGCCAACAACACCGGAGGCACCATTTCGCTGCTGACGGCGATGGTGGCCACCGGCGTTTCGAAGATGGTGTTCTCGTCGACGGCGGCGGTTTACGGGATGCCGCAAACGGCGCCCATACCGGAGACATCGCCTTACGCCCCGCTCAGCCCGTACGGCGATTCCAAGGTGATGGTGGAGAAGATTCTGGACTGGATAGACCAGTTCCGCGGCCTGCGCAGCGTTTGCTTGCGCTACTTCAACGCGTGCGGCGCCGATGCCGCCTCCGGGCTGGGCGAGGAGCACGATCCGGAAACGCACCTGATCCCGCTGCTGCTGCGCGCCGTCTCGACCGGCGAACCGATCACGCTATTCGGCGACGACTACCCGACGGCGGACGGAACCTGCATTCGCGATTACATTCACGTGATGGATCTGGCGGACGCGCACGTGCTGGCGCTGCGGCACCTGCTGGATGGGGGCGAATCGCAACGCTTCAACGTGGGGACCGGCTCGGGGTACTCGGTTCGAGAGGTGTTGAGCGCGGTGGAAGAGGTGACCGGCCGGAAGGTCCCGTTCCGCATGGGGCCGCGGCGCGACGGCGACCCGGCGGTGCTGGTGGCCAATTCGGACAAGCTGAAAACGGCGCTGGGCTGGCGTCCGCGCTATACCGACGTGCGGGACATTGTGCGGTCGGCGTGGGAGTTTCACCAGGCTCAGGCGGCGCGGTAGCCGAAGTAGAGCAGGCCGACGGCGATGTCGAACACCGGCCCGAAGACCGGCCCGAACAGTTGCCACGCCACCAGCAGTCCGATGAGCGAGAACATCCGGTTGTAGCTCAGTTGCAGATAGCGGAGCGCGAGGCGATGCGGCAGCACCACGGTAATGACCGAAGCGCCGTCCAGCGGGGGCAGGGGGATCAGATTGAAGGTCCCCAGCAGGACGTTCAACGAGAACAGGATGCTGAGGAACGTGGCGGCGCCCTCGGCCAAGCCGGGCTGCGGCGCGCCGACGAGGCCGGTGAAATTGAGGCGTCCGGAGACGAAAACGCCCGCCAGCAGCCCGATGCGCATGGCCACCGCGGCGATGGCGGCGACCAGGAAATTCGCCACCGGCCCGGCCATGGCCATGCCCGCCGCGCGGCGCGGGTAGCGCTGCTGCCAGAGCGGGTCGAACGGGGCGCTGGCCCAGCCCATCATCCAGCCGCTGAAGAAGTAGGTGATCAGCGGGAAGACGATCGTGCCGAACGGCTCGCGCAAAATGTGCGGGATGGGATTCAGCGTGGCCTGGCCCGCGTGAAAAGCGGTGGGGTCGCCGCCCAGCTTCGCGGCCAGCGCGTGCGCGCCTTCATGGCACGTCAGCGAGAGCAGGAACGCCACGTACCACATGGGCAACAGCGCGAGCTGCTCGGGGGTGATGCTCATTGCAGCAGGCTGCCCTGCGCGTCGTCGCCGTTGCCGTTCTCGGCCTCGGGGATCACCGATGCCGCGGCCACCTGGTCGCCTTCTTCCATGCGCACCAGGCGCACGCCCTGCGTGGAACGGCCGGCCTGGCGGATCTCGCTCGATTCGAGCCGGATGATCTTGCCGTCGCGGGTGATGATCATCAGGTCGGTGTCTTCCTTCACCGACAGAATGGCGATGACCTTGCCCACCTTCGGACCGCACTTCATGTTGATGACGCCCTTGCCGCCGCGGGCGGTGAGGCGGTAGTCGCCGAGGGTGGTGCGCTTGCCGTAGCCGCTCTCGGAGATGGAGAGGATGAGGCCTTCCTTCTCCACGATCTCCATGCCGATGATGTAGTCGCCGCCGGCAAGATCCATGGCGCGGACGCCGCGCGCGGGACGGCCCATGGCGCGCACCTCGTCCTCGGGGAAGCGGATGGCCTTGCCATCGTGGGTGCCGAGGAAGATGAAGTGGTTGCCGCCGGTGAGGCCGGCGCCCAGCAGCTCGTCGCCTTCGTCGAGCGAGAGCGCGATGATGCCACGGGACATGGGATTATCGAACTCGGTGAGCTCGCACTTCTTGATGACGCCCTTCTGGGTCACCATGACGATGAACTGCCCGGCGGCGAATTCCTTGACCGTGAGGAAGGCCTTGACGGCCTCGTCGGGCTGCAGGTTGATGAGATTGGAAACGTGCTTGCCGCGGCCCGAGGTGCCCGCGTCGGGGATCTCGTAAATCTTCAGCCAGTAAACGCGGCCCCTGGTGGTGAACAGCAGCAGATAGGAGTGCGTGGAGGCGATCACCAGGTGCTCCACGGTGTCCTCGGCGCGCGTGCCCATGCCGATGCGGCCCTTGCCGCCGCGCGACTGGCGCCGGTAAGTGTCCACCGCGGTGCGCTTCAGATAGCCGCCGCGGGTGACCGTGACGGCGACGTCTTCCACCTGCACCAGGTCTTCGAGCGTGATCTCGCCGGAGTCTTCCGCGATTTCGGTGCGGCGCTCGTCGCCGTAGTCCTTGCGGACCTCGCGCAACTCTTTCACGATGACGCCACGCAGCACGGTCTCCGAGCCGAGGATTTCGAGATACTCGCCGATGAGCCGTTCGATCTCGTTCAACTCGTCGAGGATCTTCTGCGTCTCCATGCCGGTGAGGCGCTGCAACTGCAGCTCGATGATGGCCTGGGCCTGGCGCTCGGTGAATCGCGGGCCGCGCGCGTCGACGATGGCGGCGTACGCCTGGGCCTCTTCGGGGGTGACGAACTCCATCAGGCGCTCTCGCGCTTCGCGCGGGTTGCGGGAGGCGCGGATCAACGCGATGACCGCATCGATGTTCAGGAGGGCGCGCTGGAATCCGAGCAGGATGTGCTCGCGGTCGCGCGCCTTGCGCAGCAGGTAGTCGGTGCGGCGGCGAACGACGTCGATGCGATGTTCGATGAAGCGGCGAATGACGTCCAGCAGGCCCAGCTCGCGCGGCTGCCCGTTGACGATGGACAGCATGATGACGCCGAAGTTGGCCTGGAGCTGGGTGTACTTATAGAGGTTGTTGAGAACGATCTCTGCCTGCTCGCCGCGCTTCAGCTCGAAGACGATGCGCATGCCGTCGCGGTCGCTTTCGTCGCGGATTTCGGAGATGCCCTCGATTTTCTTGTCGTTCACCAGACCGGCGGCCTGCTCAATGAGGCGGGCCTTGTTCACCTGATAGGGGATCTCGGTGACGATGATGGCCTCGCGGTCCTTACCCATCTTTTCGGTGGCCGCTTTGGCGCGCAGCTTGAGCGAGCCGCGTCCGTTGGTGAAGTAATCGTAGATGCCCTGGCGGCCGAGGATGTAGCCG
>CAYVPZ010000559.1:0-3810 GCA_964453955.1 uncultured Solibacteraceae bacterium
GCTGCACGCGGATTCTCGACTACACTGCCGGCATCGAATCGACGTGGCCGGACGGTCCCGTTGCAAATGACGCCGTCTGCCGCAACCTGGAGATCATTGGCGAGGCCGCTCGCAGGTTCGATGATGCGTTCCGCGTGGCTCACGCCGAAATTCCGTGGCGAGCCATGACGGACGTCCGGAACATCCTGATCCACGCATACGACCGCGTTGCCGCTGAGATTATCGTTGGTATCGTGCGGCGGGACATCCCGCCACTGCTGGCCTCGGTGAAGGGCATCCTCGGAGAAGTGGGGGATTGATGCCGGTGCGGCCGCGAGATACTTCGTGGTAATCTGCGAGCGGCGAGTACTGCCCCGATGCGGCAATTCAAGATTATTGTCGAGAAGCACCCGGATGGCTACGTCGCTTATCCTCGGGGCCTCAACAGCGTAGTCGTGGGCGATGGGGACACCTACGACGAAGCCCTCGCTGATGTCAAATCGGCGATCCAGTTTTACATCGAGACTTTTGGCTCTGAGGTACTTCCGGGAGACTCGCCAGTTCTGGAAGCTTTCATCGGGGGAGCGACGATTCCGGCGTAATGCCTAGGTTTCAGGCATTTGGAACACCTGAGAGGTTTCTGCCAAACGAATGGTCGTCGAAAGTGGACTTTGTGAGTCCGGCGCTTATTGTTGTCTGGATGTTGGCTTTTTTCGGGTGCACGACCCCTCATAAGGTGACATACACCGAATGGGTAAATGCCGTCAGATCCCCAGAGCGAATAGCCGAAGACTTAGGCATTGACAAAGCAGATTTCCAGCAGTGTCAAGGTTCTCCGCGTCCAACGGAGGTTGTATCATGCGTCAAGATCTTGGATAGGGTCTCTAAGGAGCTTGAGAGAGACATAGCCAAGAGAGCCGCGCGATATGGCTCAGAGCCACCATCAAGCAACGATTCCGGTGTGCCCGCCGCTATTCCGACTGCACCATCCGACCAAAGTGTACAGCAAGCGCGAACGGCTTCTTCACCGTGGCGTGTTTCCTCATCCACCAACGCGCTAACCGGTGAGGTCAACATTACGGCAATAAACGGGTACGGCGACCAAAGCATCGTTGTTAGGTTGAGAGGAAGCAAGCTCGATTGCTATGTGACGACTGGAAAGTTTCTGGAGACAGCTGACAACATGGATAGTCGTCGGAGCCTTGTAAAATACAGGTTTGACGACGGTCCTATTGTGCGTCAATCGTGGACCATTTCTGACGACAACACGGCACTGTTCTTTCCCGGCAATGCAACAACGTTTCTCCGGCAGATGCATAGCGCAAAGCGGTTCGTGATTGAGTATTCCCCGGCTGACGTGATCCCAGAGACGGCTTCATTTGATGTTACTTCGTTCCCATCCGAGTTCAGCGCTCTTGGGGTCGGCCACAGCAGACCATGACAGCCTGCCGAAGGAATGGCTGGACGGCTTCGTGGGGATCGACAGTGTCACGCTTGTGCGATGCCTGCTGGAAAAGCCTCGCGGGGACACGCTCGTATCCCGGAGCCGCTTGTTCTCGCGCGGGGCTGACGGCACGTCGTGCTAGCCTGACTTAATCGGGAGCGCACGCCGGCGCTTCCGGAATCCCTCGCGTAACTGGCGATTCAGGTGGGCCACCACCGGGGAGCGCGGGGTAGTCATACGCCGATCGCCTGGGCACCCATTCGGATGTCCGGCGAATTGCGTCGAAAGGACTACCCATGAACCGTTACCGCGAATCGCTCGCTGAATTCGATCCCGACATTTTCGAGGCCATTGCCGGCGAGGAAATCCGCCAGCAGCAGGGCATCGAGATGATCCCCTCCGAAAACTACACGTATCCCGAGGTGCTGGCCGCGCTCGGATCCGTGCTCACCAACAAATACTCGGAAGGCTATCCCGGACGCCGCTATTACGGCGGACAGACGTACACCGACCGCATCGAGAATCTGACGCGCGAGCGGGCCTGCCGCCTGTTTCGCGCCGAACACGCCAACGTGCAGCCGCTCTCCGGCTCGCCCATGAACCAGGCCGCGTACCTCGGGTATCTGAAGCCGGGCGACACCATCCTCGGCATGGATCTTTCGCACGGAGGCCACCTCACCCACGGCGCGCCGGTCTCGCACATGGGGCAGATCTTCCACTTCGTGCGCTACAAGACGCAGCCGGACCGCCAGGGGGCCATCGACTTCGACGAGCTCATGCGTGTGGCCAAAGAGACCCGGCCGAAGATCGTGCTGTGCGGGTACACGTCGTATCCGCGCGAGTACGATTACCGGGCCTTCCGAGCGGTGGCGGATGAGGTGGGGGCGCTGGCCATGGCCGACATATCGCACCCGGCCGGGCTGATCGCGGCCGACGTGCTGCCCAATCCGCTCGACGCCGGGTTCGATCTCGTCACCACCACCACGCACAAGAGCCTGCGCGGGCCGCGCGGCGGGATGATTCTGTGCCGGAAGCATCAGGCGAAGACGATAGACCAGTCGGTGTTCCCAGGGCTGCAGGGCGGGCCGCACATGAACGTCATCGCGGCCAAGGCCATCACCTTCCGAAAGGCCGCCGAGCCGGCGTTTCGCGTCTACGCCGGGCAGATTCTTCGCAACGCGCGGACGCTGGCCGCCGCGCTTCTGGACGAGGGCGCGGTGCTGGTGACCGGCGGCACCGACAACCACATGCTGGTGATCGACACCGTGGCCAGCTTCGGCATAGATGGCAAGCAGGCCGAGGAAGCGCTGGATGCGATCGGGATTACCACGAACAAACAGGTGATCCCGGACGATCCGCGTCCGCCGCTGCGGCCGAGCGGCATCCGGGTGGGCACGCCGGCCTGCACCACGCGCGGCATGGTGGAGCGGGACATGCGCCGCATCGCCGGGTGGATGGTGGAGGCCCTGCGCAACCAGCGGGACGCGGCGCGGGTGGCGCGGCTTGCGAGCGAAGTGCGGGAGTACTGCAGCGCATTTCCCGTGCCGGGCCTCGATCCATTACCTTCTGTTACCCAACTTTACCCATCGTGACCAACTTCCGGCCTGGCGGAGTGTTTGTATAAGCAGGAGATCGACACACACCATGAGAAACAAGATTCTTGCAGTTGCCGGCGCCACGATTGTGGCGGCCGGATTGATGTTTGCACAGACCGGGAGCACGCCGGCGCCGAATCCGCCCGCCAGCGGCCACGGCCAGGGCTTTCACCGGCGGCCGATGATGGCCCGCCTGGCCAGAAGGCTGAACCTGACGGACGCCCAGCGGCAGCAGGCGAAGGGCATTTTCCAGGGTCTGCGCACACAGGCCCAGCCGATTCGCACGCAGTTGCAGCAGGAGCGCCTGGCGCTGGTGAACGCGGCGGTGGCGGGCCAGCCGGCTGACGCTCTGAATCAGTTGGCTCAGGCCGAGGCGCCGCAGTTTGCCCAGCTCGCCGTGTTGCGCGCTCAGGCGCTCGGGAAGTTCTATGCCATCCTGACGCCCGCACAGCAACAGCAGTTTCAGACCATGCAGGCCAAATGGGCCTCGCATGTGAGCGGCCAGACGGCGAACTGACGCGAGTTAAGGGGGCGGCGGTTCCGGCAGGCGGCGTGCATCAAAAAACGCTGCAATGCGTGCCAACATTTCAGGCGGTTCGTACGTCTAACTTGGTTTAAGAGCGGAATATGCCGGAATCGCGCCGCCAGCGGGCGGGCCGCTTGCCAATGTTCTCGCGGCGCGTCGTCGTCGCACTCGCCGCCGTCCTGGTGCTGGCAGCGTGCGGAAAACGGCCCACGCGTGCGCTCGCGGCAACGGCCAGCCAACCCGAGGCCGGCGCCGCGGTCCGCCAT
>CAYVPZ010000560.1:0-3800 GCA_964453955.1 uncultured Solibacteraceae bacterium
GGCCTTCTGCGCCGCGCGCTTGATGTATTCCGGCGTGGGAAGGTTGGATTCGCCGAAGTACAGCTTGAGCACGCCGTCGGTGCGCATGGCGATTTCCGCCAGCTCCCGGATGCGCGAATGGTCAACGGCCAGCGCCGAGGAAGCAACCGCAGGCATAAGAGGTCTCCGCTCCGTCACCGTGGCGCTTCGGCTTCCGTCTTTTGCCGGTAGAATTCCTGCATCACGTAGAACGCTTTCTTCTTCTGGCCGCGCAGGGAGATGAGCCCCTTCATGTTGAAGTAATCCTGAATGCCGGGCAGCGTGCGGCGCGGACTGTGGAAGTCCATGAGAATCCAGGGCGTGGTGCCGCGCAGGAACGGGATGCGCGCGAGCATGGCGATCTGGTGCTGGAAGACGTTCTCCTGATACTCCTCGGTCCAGCGGGTGAGCGGATCGCCGTGCATGCCGTACACCGCGCCCGCGCCGAATTCGCTCATGATGACCGGCTTGTCGTAGATGCTCTTCCAGGTGGTGCGGTCGGCAAGGTCGGGCAGTCCCTGGTACCAGCCGATGTATTCGTTGCACCCGAGCACGTCGAGGTCGGCGCCCAGAGGGTCGTCGATGAGCTCTTCCCCGCCGGCCCCGGCGTGATGCAGCATGGCGGCGGTGACCAGGCGTGTCGGGTCCGCGGTGCGCACCTGCTGCGCCAGTTTTCGCAGGAACGCGTTGCGGGCGTCGTTGGTGGGCGTCTCGTTAGCCACCGACCACAGGACGATGGACGCGCGGTTCTTGTCGCGCGCGATGGCCTCGGCAAGCTGGTTCGATGCGTTCGCGAAGGTCTCCGGGTTTTCCCACTGGATGGCCCAGTAGACGGGCACCTCGGACCAGACCATCAACCCCAGCCGGTCCGCTTCCCGCGTCATGTTCTCGTTGTGCGGATAGTGCGCGAGGCGCACGTAATTGCAGCCCAGCTCTTTGGCCCAGCCGAGCAGGGTGCGCGCATCCTCGTCGCTGAAAGCGCGTCCGCCGCGGAAGGGCGCTTCCTCGTGAATGGAGACGCCGCGCAGGAACACCGGGCGGCCGTTGAGCAGGATATCGGTGCCCCGCGTTTCGATGGTGCGGAAGCCGATGAGATCGTCCAGCGAATCGGTCCCGGCGGCGATGGTTACGCGGTACAGCTTCGGGTTCTCCGGCGACCAGAGGGTGAGCTTCGCGGGGAAGCTGAGTTCGGCATAGCCGTGGTCGTCGGTGGTCACCGATTGCGAGATGCCCGCTTCGGGAATCTTCACGGTGACGGTCTGGCGGGGCTGCGAACCATCCAGCTTCACCCAGCCGGCGATGGTTCCCGGCGATCCCTTCTGCAACTGGACGAAGTAGTCCTGGATGAAGGTGAACGGCACTTCGACGAGCGAGACGCTGCGGGTGATTCCGCCATAGTTCCACCAGTCGGTATTGACCTGGGGCACGCCCTCGCGCAGCCGCTTGTTGTCCACCTTCACCACGACGAAGTTATCCTTGTCGCGCAGCTTGCCGGTTACTTCGAAGGCGAAGGGCGTGAAGCCGCCGATGTGCTCGCCCAGCGGCACGCCGTTGAGGGCGACGATGGCGTCGTAGTTGGCCGCGCCGAAGTAGAGGAAGACGCGGGTATTGTCCCTGGGCTGGTAGTCGAAGGAGCGCTTGTACCAGACAGTTCCTTCGTAGAAGAAGAGATCGTTGCGCTGGGTGTTCCAGTCGCCGGGGACGTTGAGCTGGGGGGATGTGTCGAAATTGTATTCGACGAGCTCGCTCTTGTCCTTCGGATGCTGGTTGCGGAAGAAGCCGGCCCCGCCGGGGTGCTGGTGGAAATCGTAGTAGCCGACCTCGTAGGGGTCGACGATGGTGCGCCATCTGCCGTCGAGGCTGATGGAGGTGCGCGCGCCGACGTTGGCGAGCGGGCTGAAGTGGGGAGCCTGAGCGAGGGCTGTGGACATGGAAAGCAGTGCCGTGGTGATAAGGAGTCTCACGAAAACATCATAGTGGGTTGCGAGCCTGATTCAAAGAATCGGTGTTCTGGCCGATGTGTTTACATGTGAGCCAGCGGCTCCGGAAAGGCGGTCCCTGAGAAATGGCCAGAACCCTCTCGCTTCGTGGCAGATTCGCGATATGGACATCTGCCGTGGTCATCGCTTCCAGTGTGGGGCTGATGGTCAGTGTCTATCTGGTTTCCTCCCGGGCGCTCCGGACGGAAGCCGACGAGGAGATGGATCGCATCGTCGCCAAGACCGCCGAGGAACTGGATCTATGGATCGGCAGCCGCGAGCGGGATGCGGTCAACATCAGCGAATTGCGGGAGTTAGCCGTTGCCTGCACGGAGCACCAACTCGCCGACGCCGAACAGGTCCTGATCCGAATTCACCACCGGTCGCCATTTTACGAGAACGTCTTTCTGGCCGACACAAATGGGAGGCTGTTTACCGATTCCATTGGCGGTAAGTCCGTGGGTATCGAACTGATGTCGATTGAAGGCTTCCGGGCTAACGTCGAGCATGCGCGGCAGGGAGAGGCGTGGGCCGGAGACGTGATGAAGTCGCCCGCGACGGGGAGACCCGTTGTGCTGCTCACGGCGCCGGTAAGAGCGGGAGATCAGATTGTCGGCATTCTGGGGACGCCGATTGAGCTGTCCGACTTCTCCGACAGCTTTGTCAGCAAGTATAAAATACGCGAGACCGGCTACCTGTACATGTTCGATGGGTCAGGCCTCATGATGGCTCATCCCGATGCTGGCAAGATCATGTCGCTGCATGTTACCGACTCCGATTTCGGGCGTGAAATGATGAGGCGGGAGAGCGGCTCACTGAGCTACGAATTCGACGGGGGCGCCCGGACCGCACATTTCCGCCGCGCGCAGAAGAAGCCCTGGACCATCGTCGCCGTCGTGCCGGAAAAGGAGCTGTTCGCGAGTGTGCGCACCATACAGCTCTATCTGACGCTGTTCGGCCTGTTGATGCTGGGAGGCACCGTTTTCGCCGTGTCGTATCTGGCGGGCAAGGTATCGCGCCTGGTGGGCGGCGCGGTATCCGAACTCGAAGGGGCCGTGCGGGAATTCTTCGCGGCGTCGTCGCAAATCGCCGCCTCCAGTCAGGCGCTCGCGCAAAACTCCTCCGAGCAGGCCGCGTCGCTGGAAGAGACATCGGCGTCCGCCGAGGAGATCAGCTCGATCATCCGGAAAAACAGCGAGAGATCGCAGAACGTCGCCCGGCTGATGAACGAGGCGATTCCGATTGTCAAGGCGCTGAATACGGCGCACGAGGAACTGGCGGTGACTATCGCGGAGGTGGGCGCCTCCGGCGACAAGGTATCG
This sequence comes from uncultured Solibacteraceae bacterium, assembly GCA_964453955.1. GTDB lineage: Bacteria > Acidobacteriota > Terriglobia > Bryobacterales > Bryobacteraceae > CAWACP01. The sequence goes on from CAYVPZ010000560.1 coordinate 3,320, forward strand.
AAAGTCATCCGGATTATCGACGAGATCGCGTTCCAGACCAACATTCTGGCGCTGAACGCCGCGGTGGAAGCGGCGCGGGCGGGCGAAGCCGGAATGGGTTTCGCGGTGGTCGCCGACGAGGTGCGGAATCTGGCGCATCGCTCCGCAACCGCCGCGCGCGAGACCTCCGCGCTGATCGAGGAATCGCTCCTGAAATCCCGGGAGAGCAGGAATAAGCTGGACGGGTTGGTTAAGGCGATGGATGCCAACAACAAAATCGCCGGGGCGGTGAAAGTGGAGAGCGATCAGATCGGAAGCGCGTCCGAAGAGCAGGTTCGCGGCATCGTGCAAATCACCACGGCGATCACGGAAATGAATCAGGTGACCCAGAGCTCGGCGGCACAGGCGGAGGAGGGCGCTTCGGCGGCCGAGGAGCTGAATGCACAATCGGAGACGCTGAAGGAGATTGTCGAGCGCCTTGCCGCACTGGTCACGGGCAGCG
>CAYVPZ010000561.1:0-3781 GCA_964453955.1 uncultured Solibacteraceae bacterium
AACGACATTACGCGGCTGACGCCGGCGTGTTTTGAGCCCACGCTCGATTACGTCGTCGTGAAGATTCCGCGCTGGCAGTTCGAGAAATTCCCGGGAGCCGAGCCGGTGCTGGGCACGCAGATGAAGTCGGTGGGCGAGGTGATGTCCATCGGCCGCACCTTCAAACAGGCGCTGGCCAAGGGCATGCGCAGTCTCGAGACCGGCAAAACGGCGGCGACGGCGTTCGAAGACCGGCTCATCCGCGCGCGGCTGACCACGCCGAATCCCGAGCGCCTGGGCTACATCCGCCGCGCCATGACGCGCGGCTGGACCACGGAGCAGATCCAGGAGGCCACGTTCATCGACCCGTGGTTCCTGCGGCAGATTCGCGAGGCCATCGATCTGGAAGAGCAACTGGCCGGCTGCTCGCTCGAGACGGTGACGCGCGAGCAGTTCGTGGCGGCCAAGCGCGACGGCGTTTCCGATACCGCATTGGCGCGCATGTGGAGCGCCCACCCGCTCGACGTCCGCAAAAAGCGCCTCGATATGGGCATCCGCGCCGTGTTCAATCGCGTGGACACCTGCGCGGCCGAGTTCGAGAGCTTCACGCCGTATCTCTATTCGAGCTACGAATCGGAGGACGAATCGAACGCGGCGGCGGCCACGCTCCCGAAGGTGATGATCCTGGGCAGCGGGCCCAACCGCATCGGTCAGGGCATCGAGTTCGATTACTGCTGCTGCCACGCCTCCTACGCGCTGCAGGCGTTCGGCCGCGAGTCGATCATGGTCAACTGCAACCCGGAGACCGTGTCCACAGACTATGACACCAGCGACCGGCTCTACTTCGAGCCGCTCACGCTCGAAGAGGTGCTGAACATCGTGGACACGGAGAAGCCCGCGGGCGTGATCGTGCAGTTCGGCGGGCAGACGCCGCTGAACCTGGCTTTGCCGCTGAAGCGGGCCGGAGTTCCCATTATCGGCACCGACCCGGCGAACATCGACCTCGCCGAGGACCGCAAGCTGTTCGGGCGGCTGCTGGACGATCTGGGCATCCCCTCGCCCGAGAACGGCACGGCCACCAGCGCGGAGCAGGCCTGCGCCATCGCGCGCCAGATCGGCTTCCCCGTGCTGGTGCGGCCCAGCTACGTGCTGGGCGGGCGCGCCATGGTGATCGCCTACGACGAGGACATGGTGCGGCAGTACATGCGTGAGGCGGTGAACTACTCGCAGGACCGGCCCGTGCTCATCGACCGGTTTCTCGAAGACGCCACCGAAGTGGACGTGGACGCGCTGTCGGACGGCACCGACGTGCTGATCGCCGGCATCATGGAGCACATCGAGGAGGCGGGCGTGCATTCGGGCGACAGCTCCTGCGTGCTGCCCCCGCACGCGCTTTCCGAAGACTCGCTGGCCACCATTCGCGACTACACCACGCGGCTGGCAAAGGCGCTGAACGTGATCGGGCTGATGAACGCGCAGTACGCCATCCAGAACGGCAAAGTGTACGTGCTGGAGGTGAACCCCCGCGCCTCGCGCACGGTCCCCTACGTGAGCAAGGCCACGGGCGTGCCGCTGCCGAAGATCGCCGTGGGCCTGATGCTGGGCATGAAGCTGGCCGATTTCGCGGGGCTCACCGGCGGGGTCACTTCGGGATGCCTCAGCGTGCCCATGGTTTTCGTGAAATCGCCGGTTTTCCCGTTTAACAAATTCCCCGGCGTGGACCCGGCGCTGGGGCCGGAGATGCGCTCCACCGGCGAAGTGATGGGCGTGGGCCAGAACTTCGGCGAGGCGTTTGCCAAGGCCCAGCTCAGCGCCGGGATGCCACTGCCCGCCGAAGGCTGCGTCTTTATCAGCGTGAACGACCGCGACAAGCCGGCGGCGGCGGAACTCGCCCGCAGCTTCGCCGATCTCGGCTTCCGCATCACCGCCACGCGCGGCACCGCGGCGCTCATCAAGGCGGCGGGGGTCGAGTGCAAAACGGTGTTCAAGGTGAACGAGGGGCGTCCGAACGCGGTGGACCTGCTGAAGGCAGGCACGGTGCAACTGGTGATCTACACCACCACGGGCGGGACGTCGTTCAGCGACGAGCAGGCCATCCGCCGCAGCGCCATCACCTACCGGATACCCTGCATCACCACCATGAGCGGGGCGCGGGCGGCGGTGCAGGCCATCGCCTCGCGCAAGCGCGACCCCGTGCGCGTGTGGAATTTGCAGGAAATCCACGCGGAACAGAAGGTGTAGGCGGCAGGCCGAAGGCCTGCTCCACAAAAAACGCAGCCCTCTCCTCTGCTGATGTGGAGCAGGCGTTTTCGCCTGCGTTGGGCCCTCGTTACAACTTGTGCCGCGGGCTTCGCTAATCTTCAATCCGGTTCCTGCCGATGACCAGGGCAGGAACCGATGCGTCCCTGCTCCGTATTAGCGCTCGCCTGTGTCGCGGTCTGTCTGGCCCCGGCCGCAATCTTAACCACTATCCGGGAAGTCTCCCGCCTCGACAATAACGAAGCCAGGAACGCCTTTCCCGTGGATCTGGACGGCGTGGTCACCTATTCCGACCCGGAGTGGGGCCTGCTGTTCGTTCAGGACTCCACCGGGGCGATTTACGTCGACGTTCATGGCCAGAAGTTGAAACTGTCGCCGGGCACGCGGCTCGCGGTGCACGCGGTAACCGGCCCGGGGGACGTGCGTCCGGTGCTGGTCCGGCCGACCCCGCGCGTTCTGGGGCGGGGAGTTTTGCCCGTGCCGGCGGCGATGCCGCTTGCCGAGCTGGATGGAGGCTCGGCGGACAGCCAGTGGGTGGAAACGCGCGGCGTGCTGCGTCCGGGCCAGCAGTCGTGGAACCGCATCTGCTTCCGAATCGTGGACGGCAGGACCTGGGCGCTGGTGGTCATCCCGCAGCCGGACAACGGCGAATCGCTGCGCTGGATCGGCGCACGGGTGAAAGTCCGGGGCGTTTGCGGTTCGCGTCTGGGCAGCCACGGCAAACGCGAAGGCGCGCAGCTATTCGTGTCCAGCCTGGACGATATTCAGCCGGAAGAACTGCCCGCAGGCACTTTTGCCGCTCCCATCACTCCCATTGGCGGGTTGCGGAGTTCGTTGGCGGACCAGCGCTTCGTGCCTCCGGTACGCGTGCGCGGCGCCCTGACCTGGGAAAAACCGGGGGTCTTTTTCGTCGAAGATGCCAGCGGCGCGGTGTCCGTTGCGGCATCGCACGACGCCGCAATCCATGTGGGCGACACTGTTGACGTGAGCGGATTCCCGGCTCATGGGGAGTATGGGATCAGTCTGGCGGACGCATCGGTCCGCGCAGCCAGCCCGGCTGCCGGCGCGGGGCGGATCGGCCCGGAGCGTCATACCGCATGGAATCTTCTGGCGAAAGGGCTGAACGGAAGGCTGGTGCGTCTGCGGGCACGCCTGGTGGAACAGACCGAAAACGCCGCGGAGCATCTGCTACTTCTCGAAGACGGGGGGCAGCGGTTCGAAGCCGCGCTGGCGAAGGCGAGCGGACCGGGCGTGGTCAATCTGGCGCGCGATTCGGTGCTGGACATCACCGGCGTGGAAGTGATTCGCGCGGCCGGCGCGGACGCTCCTCCTTCCCTTGTTCTGCTGGTCCGTTCGCCCGGCGATCTGGTGCTGCTGGGCGGCGAGGGATGGATGACGCTCCGGATTGTGCTCGGCATTGTGGGGGCGATGGGCGCGGTGGTGATGGGAACGCTGATCTGGATCGGCCTGTTGCGCCGCACCGTGCACCGCGAGACCGGGACCATCCGGGGGCGGCTGGAGCGAGAAGCCCAACTGGAATCCG
>CAYVPZ010000562.1:0-1955 GCA_964453955.1 uncultured Solibacteraceae bacterium
GTAGCATTGCGAAACCTCCTGGTGGCGATGGCCATGACCGCGTCCGTGTCGGCGGCGCGTGCCCAAAATCCGGGTGCACAAGCGCCCGAACCGCAGACAGAAAAGTTCTCGGGCACGGTGGCCGAGCTCTCGGCCGAAAAAGTGACGGTGGTTCGCAATACCGCGGGCGCCAAAGCGGAGCGCCGTACCTTCCTGATCCGGCCGGAGACGCGCGTGGAGGGCAAGCTGCACGTCAAGGCAAGGGTGACCGTTGGATTCGTGGCCACCGATGACGGCGACGTGGCGCACCTGATCGTGGTCCGCCAGCCGCAGCCGAAGAAACCCTGAGCGTCAGCTCTTCTTCGCGCGGCGCTTTGCCACCCATCCCTCTTTGTTCACCTGACGGCCGCGCCCGACGGCGAGCGCGCCTTCCGGCACCGGCTCGGTGATTACCGATCCCGCGCCGACGTAGGCGTCGTCGCCGACCTGCACGGGCGCCACCAGCGTGGCGTTGCTGCCCACGAACGCGCTGTCGCCGATCTCGGTGCGGTGCTTTTTCTCGCCATCATAGTTGCAGGTGATGGTTCCCGCGCCAATGTTCGTCTTCGCGCCGATCTCCGCGTCGCCCAGATACGCGAGGTGATTCGCCTTGGCCCCGGCCCCGAGATGCGTCTTCTTCAGCTCCACGAAGTTGCCGACATGCGCCCCGGCGCCCACCTCGTTCTCCAGGCGCAGCCGGGAAAACGGTCCGAGCCGCGCATCGCGGCCCACGTGCGACGACGCGATCAGAGTGTAGGGAGCGATCTCCACCCCGCTCTCGATCCGCGAGGACTCGATGACGCAGCCGGCACCGATGCGGCAATCCTCAGCAATCTCGGTGCGGCCGAGGATGTGCGTGAACGGTCCGACGATCGTGTCCGCGCCGATAATGGCCGGCATGTCGATGGTGACGGTCTCGGGCTTCTCGATGGTGACGCCGGCCAGCATCAGCTCGCGGCACTTGCGCGCGCGAAAGACGCGGTCCACTTCGGCCAGCTCGATGCGCGTGTTGATGCCCAGCAACTCGCTCGAATCGGCGCTCTCCATGGCGGCTACGGCGTGTCCGGCGCGAATCAGGATCTCCACCATGTCGGTGAGATAGTATTCGCCGGCGGGATTGTTCGTGCCGATCTCGCCGATGTGCTTCCAAAGCAGCTCGGACTGGAAGCAGTACATTCCTGGATTAATGAGATCGATGGCCAGTTGTTCGGGCGAGGCGGCCTTTTGTTCGACGATCGCCCGGACGTTGCCGCGCTCGTCGAGCAGAATGCGGCCGTAGCCGGTGGGGTCGGCCAGGCGCGTGGTGATCAGCGTGGCTGCGGCGCCGCCCCGCGACAGGGTGTCGACAAGCCGCCTCAGCGTCCCCGCCGAGAGCAGCGGGCAATCGCCGTAGAGGACCACCAGCAACCCGGTGTGATCCAACAGGTCCCGGCAGGCCATCACCGCGTGGCCCGTGCCGCGCTGCTCCTTCTGCACGGCGAAGTGGAGCTGGCGATGCGCCAGGGCCGCCTTTACGTCCTCCGCCTGATAGCCCACCACGACGACGATGTTGTCTTCCGCGGTGACCTCGGCGGCGGTGTTGACCACGTGCTCCACCAGCGGCAGGCCACCGGCACGATGGAGCACCTTGGCCCGCTTCGATTTCATGCGGGTGCCTTCTCCCGCGGCGAGGATCGCCACGCTGATGCGCGGATTCATTGCGCAAGCCTCCTGTTGCGGCCCCTTCGCGCGAGGTCGATAGCGATGGCCGCGGCTGCCGGTGAATTATGGCGGATCTTCTCGTCCTCGCGCAGCAGGTTCGCCCCCAGCACTTCGACGCCCAGCTCGCGGAGGCAATCGACGTCGTTCACCACCGGGTGGGCGCGCTGGTTCGCGTATCGCTTCTGCATGCTCTCGCTGATTTCGCCGGTGTTGACGATGGCCACGTCGGTGAGACG
>CAYVPZ010000562.1:1965-3780 GCA_964453955.1 uncultured Solibacteraceae bacterium
CGTCGATGGCGGCGATGTGATCGGCGGCGCTGAAACCGCTGGTTTCGCCGGGTTGCGACATGAGGTTGATGTACACTGCCTTGAGGGCGGGCGATTGCCGGATGGCCTCGGCAATGCCGTCCACCAGCAGGTTGGGCACGATGCTGGTAAACAGCGAGCCCGGCCCCAGGGTGATCAGATCGGCGCCGGCGATTGCCTCCAGCGTGTCCGGCAGCGGTTCGCAGTGCTCCGGGTTCAGGCGGATGCGGCGGATGCGCGAGCGGCTGCGGCTGATGCGGGTCTCTCCGCGCACCAGTGCGCCCGATTCGAGTTCGGCCACCAGCGTGACATTCCGGGCGGTGGCGGGATAAATGCGGCCGCGGCTGGCGAGGATTTCCGAGGAAGCCCTCACGGCCACGGCGAAATCTCCCATCACCTGCGTGAGAGCCATGAGGAAGAGATTCCCGAAGCTGTGACCTTTCAGGCCGCGTCCCGCGCCGAAACGGTATTGGAACAGGCGCGAAAGCAGGGCCTCATCCTCCGACAACGCCACCATGCAACTGCGAATATCGCCCGGCGGGAGCACGTCGAAATCGCGGCGCAGGCGGCCGGAGCTGCCGCCGTCATCGGTCACGGTGACCACCGCGGTGATTTCCGCCTGCCGGCTCTCGCCCGCGTATGCCTTCAGGCCGTGCAGGAGCGCGGAGAGGCCGGTGCCGCCCCCGATACAAACGATACGCAGAGGTTCCATCCTAAACCTCAGGATCGCAGATCGGCGGCACACGATTCACGGGTGTGCTTCCGGGACCCACAGGAACATGTGCCTGCGGTCAGGCGGATTGCTCTTCGTCGTCGTATGCGGGGACTTTTTCCAGATCTTCGGCCTCGAAAACCTGGTCGCAGTCGAGACAGCGAACATAGTCGACCCCGTCGCGTCTCGCCAGCATCTCGGTACGGGTGTGCTCGCAGAACATAGGGAGGAGAATAACCCTATTCTAAGCGCGTCCGGAATGCTGTCAAGCCCCCTTTTGCGCAGTCCGGGGGACCGCAAACCGTGGGCTAATGCCGCAAAATTCGACAGGCCGCGCGGGAGGGCGGCGCTAATGCGGCCGTTCGGTGATGGTGACCGCCTGCTGCAGCTTGAAGCTGAGGCGCGTTTCCGTGGGTAGCGTAACGGTGTGGCCGCGCGTGGCCACGGCCCCGCCGGCGCCCGCAAGACCGCCCGCCGCCGCTCCGATGCCCGCGCCCTTTCCGCCGCCTACCGCGGCGCCGATGATGGCGCCCAGCAGCGCGCCGCCGCCGACTTTCGCCGCGCTTTCGCCGGCGGAAGCTTCGCCTTTTTTGTCGTACGCCGCGGTTTCAACGGCCACCTGCTGTCCGTCCGAGGTGTGGACTTTCGTCAGCGCGAGACTGAGGTCGGCGATGGCGCCGCCTCTTCCGCGCGCGGCATTCACCACCCGCCCTTCCACCCGCGCTCCACGCTCGGCGATAACAAACCCGTCGGCCACCAGAGGCTGGTCGAGCGTGGCGAAGAACATGTCGCCCTTCTCGTTCTTGTCGCTGGACAGCGCTTCGGCGAGCCGCACGGTGATGACGGCGCCGGCCGGGAGCGTGACGCGGTTGGGTTCCGGAGGCGGCGCGGGAGCCGGTGGCTGCGCTTCATTGACAGCTTCGGCGGCCTGAGCCGGTTCCGGGGCTGGAGCGGGAACAGCCGGTTCGGCCACCTGCGGGGCTGGCGCCGGCTGGTCAGTCCGCACCGACGCCGGAACATCGTCGTCGGCAGGCGGGGCCGCGGCCGCCACCTGCACGGGCGGCTTCGCGGCGTATTGCGGCGCG
>CAYVPZ010000563.1:0-3779 GCA_964453955.1 uncultured Solibacteraceae bacterium
GCCTGGCCTCAACAGGTGGTTACGATGTACGGGCCCGATGGAACGGTGATCGGGGGTCCGACCACATATGCGAACGTGATCGGTCCGGGACTGGGCGAGACAGGCTGGCTTTTGCACTCCGCCAATGAGCCGGGTAACTTCTCACCGCGCAGCGCCAAGTGGAGCGTGCAAGTCGACCATACCTTGTCGCACCTGGTGCGCCTGCGCTTCAACTACAGCGAGAGCCGGTCCGACGGTCTGGTGGTTGTCCAACCGACCACCAGCGACGCCGGCAGTGCGATGGTGATGAGCGGAAGCGGCCATTCGCAATACCGCCAGTTCGAAGCGACCGCGCGCTTCTCGTGGGCCGAGGGCCAGCAGTTTTTCGCTGCGTACACGCGCAGCCGCGCGCAGGGCGATCTCAACGAGTTCAGCAACTTCCTGGGAAACTTTCCGTCGCCGCTCATCCATCCGGACGCATTCTCCAACCTGCCCGGCGATCTGCCCAACCGGTTCCTTGCGTGGGGGCGGGTGAAGCTGCCCTGGAAGATGGAGATCCTGCCGATGTTCGAATATCGCAACGGGTTCCCGTATGTGCGCCTCGACGCGCTGGGGAACTACGTAGGTTTGCCCAACTCGGATCAGACGCGGTACCCGCATTTCCTGTCGGTGGACGCGCGCGTCATGAAGGACATTCGTGTAAGTCCGAAATACACGCTGCGCTTCTCCGTCGGCGGGATGAACCTCTCCAATCATTTCAATCCGCTGGATGTGCATGCCAACATCGACGACCCACTCAGCGGAGTGTTCTTCGGCAACCTGAAACGGCGCTTTCTGGCCGACTTTGACGTTATCTTCTGAGGCCCTGATGTTGCACGATTCCTCCGCCGCGCCCGTGCTGGTCGGCTCCAGTAGTCCGTCCTCTTTGAAGCACAGGGCTGGCGCCAGGCACAAAGGTGAGGTGTTTTTCGACACTTTCAGGTCTGGTCAGCCGACTGACGGCCACTGGACTGCTTATTTAGCGCCGATCCACATAAGCCAGTTGATCTGTGCGAGCATGGCGAGTATAATTTTTCCACTGTTACTGTTCCGGCGACGCCGGGAGGAGACCACTGTATGAAGTTCGCGAGCGCGATAGTTGTTGTGTTTTGCATCAGCGCATGGGGACAGGAAGCAATTCCTCCGCTCCCGAACGAACCACTTGTTCCGACAAGCACCGATGAGTGCGTGGCATATAACAACGCCTGCACCAGGGTGATGGACACGATCAGCCAGGCATATTCGAGTTGCCTCAACTCCGCAAACCTTTTTGACGTTGGTCCCGCACCATCGAGCTGCATCGAAGGCGGGTGGGCTGGTGGGCAGTCGACCATTCCTCGGGCGTGCTTTAGGCTTCAAGACCAGTGGTGTCGCGCGGTTCTCGAAAAGGACAAGAAATTTGCGGCCTGCATGTCAGAGGTGGCAGAGAACAACAAGAAGAAGGAGATCATGCGGGAGGTGATCCTGCACCAGGACCCTGATCGCCCAACGACTTCGAGCGATGACGAAATCGACAACGCCTTCAATGCCATCAAGAGCACGGGCATCACGCAAGGACAAAACGATGCAGTGCAGAAGTACGAAGAAACGGGTGTGGACATGATCAAGGCCATGGAGAAGCAGGCGTTTTCGGAGTTGGACAACGCATTCCGCCAGGCCGACTTTGATGAGTTGACGCAGGCATATCGCGATGCCGCTTCTGCTGAATCCGCCCGCCAGGCCCAGGCAGCCGCAAAGCGCAGGCAAAGGCAGGCGATGCAACAATCCCAACAGGAGTCTGCCGATTCTCAGGGGGACGACTCTAATTCTCAGGGTGACTACTCCACCTACGACCCCAACGGTCTGGCAACATTCTTTAACCAGTTGCAGACGATCATGAACCAGTCACGAATGCCACAGAACACGCGACAACCGGCTTCCCCGGCTACAGCACCTTCTACCAATGGACCAAGCTGTAAACATTCTGCCTCCGGAGCGGCATGCGGAGCGGAGTGAAGTAAGCACACCCCGTATCGCAGGCAAGGCGTAAATGGCAGCTTGATTAAGCGCCCGTCCCTGTTTGGTGGGCTTGCTTCCACCAGACAAATGATCGGCTTTGCAGTGGCAGACGAAAGGACCCATTCTCGATGATCCAGGGACGTTGGTTGGTTCACATGAATCTCTTCCTGCTGATCGGTAGCGTTATAGCCTTTGCGCAGTCAGATACCTCGTCGTCGCTGCTGACTGCGGCGTACGACGGCGATGTTGCCAGAATCCAGGAGCTCATATCCAACCATGCGGACGTCAATGCCACCAATAACGATGGCGTGACAGCGCTCATGATCGCGGCCGGAGCAAACAAGACCGACGTGATGAAAGTCCTGATACAAAGCCACGCGGACGTTAACAGGAAGACCCGGAACGGCAACACCGCATTGATATTTGCGACTGGCAAGGGAAACAAGGAAGCCGTTCGCATCCTTCTGGCTGCGGGAGCCTCCGCGTCGGCAAAGACCCCGGACGGCCTTACTCTGCTTGAACTGGCCAATCAGAAGCAGCAACCTGAGATCGCTCAGCTTCTGGCCGAGTGGATCGAAACCGGTGGCGCTTCTTCGTCCGGGCCAATCTACAAGCCCAGAGCGTTCCCTGTGGATCCGAAAGCGGGGCAAAAGCCAGCAGATCCAGAACTCGTGGCAACACTTGAATCGCTCAAACAGACGGTGCTTTCCTCGGGGCGGGTCACGTATACGGTCGGTGTGGATTACACTGAGTGGCAGCAGATCGCCAGTGTCCTCGCGGATGCGCGTGGATGCCGGACGACCGCGGACTTCGACGGCCACCCGCGAAGCAAGACAACCTTATTCTTCGAATCCATCGATACGGTGGAAGCTCTTGGCCTGAAGGAGTCCCAAGTTCGAGACGGGTACGGTACTCTCAGGCCCTGGGTCGGGGGCGTCTACGTTGTCGCGATCAATGGTAAGTCAAGTTCGCTAAGGTTTGGCAGCGAGGCGCAGGCGACTGAGGCCGCGAGAGCGGTGCGCCGTGCCGCGGAGATCTGCCGCGCCGCGCCCGTTGTCGTGATTCCCGCTGCGGGCGCGCCGAGCCTGGCCGACACGCTGCATTTCATCGAGAACAAGTTAAACGAGAACGGCGCGGTGAATTTCCGTGGCAGCTACGCCCATCCTGATGGCTCCGCCTTGCCCGACTACTCGGACATGAAGAGTTTTTCAGAATCTCAGAGAATGAGCGACGCATCAGCCGATCCTTCGACTTGCCAGGCGCGCTTCAATTGGAGCAGGACTCGGGACAGCGAACGCGGTTTCAATCGGCTTATGCGCATCTCCTTCCGCCGCGTGGAAAAGCTCGAAGTTGCCACCTTGCAAGATGCGTTCAAACGCAACCGCCCGTCGCCGATCCTCACGACGGAACCCGTGGTCTACCAGCTTCGTCTTACGCTCGTCGGCGGAGATCAGATGGACCTTCTTTTCGGCGAGGAGGAAATGGCCAACCGCGTCGCTAAGGCCATGACCCACGCCGCCGAGCTTTGCGGCGGCGGCGGCAGCAAAGAGCCGTTTTGAATCAGCGAGGACTGCAAATGAGACCAATCCGCGTGACTCTGATCGAGCCGCTATTTCAACGACGCTGCGTCCTGTCTGTGGGCATGTTCATCTTTCTGGTTGCGTTTGCCGTCGGGTCTGTTCGAGCCACCGCAGCGGATATTTCCCTCGAAATGCTGACGGCCGCAAAGGCGGGCAACCTCGACGACGTCAGGAGACTGATTG
>CAYVPZ010000564.1:0-3777 GCA_964453955.1 uncultured Solibacteraceae bacterium
CTGGAACCCGACCAACACAAGATCTTCGACCTGATCTGCCGGCGCCTGCTCAGCGCCTGGCACGACGACCACATCTGGCTGGCCACCACCGTAATCACGCTGGTGCGCAGCGCAGCCAACGATCGCTTCCGGTCGAGCGGCACCGCCATCTGTCAGCCCGGCTGGAAAGTTCTCGATATAGCCGGTCGCAAGCCGGACACCGACGAGCCGACCTTGCCCGCGGATCTCGCCGAAGGCCAGCCGCAAAGCGTCGTCAACGTGGAGCCGGTGGCAAAAAGAACGCAGCCGCTGAAGCGCCTCACCGACGCCACGCTGCTCACCGCCATGGAAACTGCCGGCAAAACGCTCGACGACAAGGAACTCTCCGACGCGATGAAGGAGAGCGGCCTGGGCACGCCGGCCACCCGCGCGCAAATTATCGAGGTGCTGCTGAAGCGCGGGTTCGTCGTTCGCCGCGGCCGCGGTATCGAGGCAACGGAGAAGGGAATTCGCCTCATCGAAATCGTGCATCCCGAAGTGAAAAGCCCGGCCATGACCGGCCAGTGGGAAGCGCGATTGAAAGCCATCGAGCGCGGCCAGGCCGAGCTCGCGCCGTTCCTGCGCGGCATCGAGGATTACGTGCGCGAGGTGGTGGGCAAGGTGGGCGAAGCGCCCGCACCCGCGCCGCCCACGGCGGCCACGCCACTGCCAGTGCGTCGCGAGCGAACCGGCACGCTCATCGAGGTCCTCCGCGCGTCGTTCGGGTTCGAATCGTTCCGGCCCAATCAGGAGGAAGTCTGCCGCACGCTGATCTCAGGGCAGGACGTCCTGCTGGTGATGCCCACCGGATCGGGAAAATCGCTGTGCTACCAGCTCCCCGGCGCCGTGCTGGGCGGCACCACGCTGGTGATCAGCCCGCTCATCGCTCTCATGGAGGATCAGGTGGGCAAGCTGAGCGCCTTTGGTTTTGCCGCCGAGCGCATCCATTCCAATCGCGACCGGTCGGCATCGCGCAAGGTCTGTCTCGATTACCTCGATGGCAAGCTCGACTTCCTGTTCATAGCCCCCGAGCGGCTGCGCGTCCAGGGATTTCCGGAAATGCTGGCGAAGCGCAAGCCCGCGCTCATCGCCATCGACGAAGCGCATTGCATTTCCCAATGGGGGCACGATTTTCGGCCGGATTATCGGACCATCGGACAGCACTTGCCCGCGCTGCGCCCCGCGCCGGTGATCGCGCTCACCGCGACCGCGACGCCGCTGGTGCAGAACGATATCGCGCAGCAACTGGGGCTGGCCGCATCGAAGCGTTTCATCCACGGTTTCCGGCGCGAGAACATCGCCATCGAACTGGCCAAGACTCCGCCCGATGCCCGCTTTTCGCTGGCGCGCGGCATACTCGCGGCCGACGAGCGCCGGCCCGCCATTGTCTACGTGCCCCGGCGCCTGGACGCCGAGCTTCTCGCCCGCGAATTACAGCGCGACTACGCGGCAGCCGCTTACCACGCGGGCATCGACGGCAACACCCGCGAGGAGGCGCAGAGGGATTTCCTTGAAGGCCGCGTCGATGTGATCGTGGCCACCATTGCTTTTGGCATGGGCATCGACAAGCCCAACATCCGCACCGTGATCCACACCGCGCTGCCGGCCAGCGTCGAAGGATACTATCAGGAAATCGGCCGCGCCGGCCGCGATGGCGCACCCTCGCGCGCCATCCTGATGCATTCGTATGCGGATCGCTACGGGCACGACTATTTCTTCGAGCGCGATTACCCCGATCCTTCCGTGCTCGCGCGCATCTTTGACAACCTCACCCGCGAGCCGCAGCCGAAGGACGCGCTGAAGCGGCGCAGCCACCTGGCCGGTGACGCCTTCGCGATCGCTCTCGAAAAGCTCTGGATTCACGGCGGCGCCGTGGTGGACTACGCCGAGAACGTGAGCCGCGGTGCGGACGGCTGGCGCGAGCTGTACCTTGCCCAGCGCGAACACAAAATGGCCCAGTTCGAGAAGATGCTCTCCTACTGCGAGGGCGCCTGCTGCCGGATGCTCGCGCTGGTGCGATATTTCGGCGATACCGCCGACTCGAACCGCCGCTGCGGGGTGTGCGACTTCTGCGCCCCGCAAGCGGCGCTGGCACAAAGCTTCCACCCGGCGGACGAGTTCGATCAGGCCAACATCCAGCGCATTGTCGAAGTGCTGAAAAGCGGAGACGGAATCGGCACTGGCCGCCTCCACACGCAAACGTTCCCCAATGGCCCGCTCGACCGCCGCGGCTTCGAGGAGCTGCTCAACGCCATGGCGCGCAGCCGCGTGGTGGACATCGCCGACGCATCGTTCGAGAAAGACGGCAAACGCATCGACTATCGCAAGGTCTGGCTGAGCAGCTTCGGGCTGGAGGAGGGCTCCGCGTCGGCGGTGATGATTCCCGAGGAAATCGAAAGCGACCCGCGCCCGCGTCCGCGCAAAAAGAAAAAACAGCACAAGCCACGGAAGGCCGCCCCCGCGCCCGCGGCATCGCGAAAAATAACCATGGTAGAAGCGGCGCTGAAATCCTGGCGGCTCGCCGAGGCCCGTAGCAAGCGCGTCCCGGCGTTTCGCATCCTCTCCGACAAAACGCTCGCGGCCATCGCGGCCAGGCAACCACGCAGCAACAGCGAGTTGCTCGCGGTGCAGGGCATCGGTCCGGGAATCGCCGGCAAATACGGCGCGGCGATTCTGCGGGTGATCGCCAACGTCGCCGAGCTCTGATGTGGAGCGGCGCCGTGCGCTGCCCTCGGCAGGGCATGGCCCCGCTTCACATCAGCCTATTCCGGAAGTTTCTGTTCCCCTTCCACCGAGAACCGCGCCTCGGCCACCGATGCCCCCATTCCCGGCTGACCCCCGCCAACGCTGATCTTGTATTCACCCGCGGCCACCACGCGATCTCCTGCCTCCGTCACCGAGCTCAGGTCGCGCGGGTTCAGCTTGAAGTGCACGTGCTCGGTCCGGCCCGCGGCCACGCGCACCCGGCTGAAACCCCGCAGTGCGCGGATGGGCATGCCGGGCGCGGCGGGGAAGCTCAGATATAACTCGGCCACGGCATCGCCGTCGCGCGAACCGGCGTTATGCACGTCAACGTCTACATCCAGGGAATCGCCGGCCTTCAGCGTCTTCGAGGAAGTGTTGAGATTTCCAAAGTCGAACTTCGTAAAACTCAACCCATATCCGAACGGATACAGCGGCCTGCCTGTAAAATACCGATAAGTCCGGTTCTTCATCGAATAATCGACGAACGGAGGCAACTGATCCACGCCCTTATAAAACGTCACGGGCAGGCGGCCCGCCGGATTATTCTCCCCAGCCAATGTCTCGCCGATGGCCGTTCCGCCCTCTTCGCCCGGATACCACGCCTCCAGAATGGCGTTCGCGTTCTGGCTGGCCCAGTTCACCGCCAGGGCGCTGCCGTTCATGAGCACCACCACCAGTGGTTTCCCCAGGGTCTTCACTGTTTCGAGAAGTTCTTCTTCCTGCTTCGGGAGGTCGATGCTGGTCCGGTCGCCGCCCTCGAATCCGGGGACCTCCACCTTCATCTCTTCGCCCTCCAGGTCCGCCGTGATCCCCACCACCGCGATCACCACGTCGGCCAGTTTCGCCGCCGCCACGGCATCATCCAAGCCCTGGCCGTCCGTGCGCAGCCATGACAACCGCGCCACCTCGGTGCCGCTTACATGAAAATAATCCAGCCGGATCGCGTATTTGTGCCCGCGATCGAGTTTCACTTCGGCGTTCTTCGTCACCGCACCGTGCTGGTCCGGGTTGTCG
>CAYVPZ010000565.1:0-3771 GCA_964453955.1 uncultured Solibacteraceae bacterium
CGCTCGGCCAGGGTGCGGCAATGCAGACGCACCATCACGGACGCGATGTCGAGCCGGTCGCGCCGGGCGCGCGCCACCAGCCTGGCCACGTTGCCGGGCGCGTGCACGATGTCGGCGTCGGTGAGCAGCAGGAATCCCGGGGCAGTGGCGCTGGCCGCTTCCACACCCTGCGCCACGGCCCACAGCTTGCCGGTCCATCCCGGCGGGAGCGGGCGAGCGGACACCACGGTCAGCCGATCGCCGGCGCCTGCCTCGACGGCCGCCTTCCGCGCCGCCTCCGCCGTGCCGTCCGAGCTGTGATCGTCCACCACGAAAACGTGCAGCGGACCGGGATAGCGCCCGGTGAGCAGCGAGTGCTCCGCGGCGCCGATGAGCCCGGCCTCGTCGCGCGCGGGAATGACCACGGCGACGGCGGGTGCGGTGGCGTCATCGGCAACGGGGTGGTCTTCGAGGACTTCGCGGAACCGCCAGAAGCCGGCGCGTGCGGTTAGCAACACTATCCAGATGGCCAGTGAGATGGCGCCGATGCCGATCCACATCGTCCGCCATGATAGCGCTTATGTTTTGGCGAGCCCGCGCCGATTACCATGGAAAAGGGATGCCCGTAGTACTTAGGCTTGTTCTTGCACTGGGGGTGTGCGCTGCCCTGGCCCCCGCCGCGACGGTGAGCCGGGCGATTGTGAGCACCGCGGTGGACCAGTTCTCCTGCGCCGCGCCCGCCGCCACCAGCCGCGTGGAAGCGTCGAAGCGCCAGGTCTTTCTTTGGTTCGTGGCCGAGCGCGTGCGCGCGGGCGACCGGCTGCGGGTGGAGTGGCTGAACCCGTCCGGCCAGATTGCGGACTCCGCCGAATATCCCGAACTGCCCGATGCCGCCTCCCTCTGCTTTACCACGCAGTTGCCGGTGGCGGGGTTCGCGCCGGCATCCGACCCGGGCCAGTGGCACGCGCGGGTGCTGGTGAACGGCACGGTGGCCATCACGCGCGACTTTCAGGTGACCGGCGGCGCGGAGCCGGGAGGGCTAAAGGTGTCCGAGGTGCGAATGACGCCGGCGGCGAGCGGATTCGATCTGGAGATTGCGGGCGCGGGTTTCCTGCCCCTGGCTACCGTGCACCTGGCCAGCTACACCACCGCCGGCGGATGGACCTACCTGAGCGCCGCGAACCCGTCGCCGGCGACGGACACGTCGCTGGTCTCGCACCACGACGCGCTGCCGCCCGGCGAATACTGGGTGATTGTGCAGAATCCCGACCGGACCGTAAGCCCGCCCATGCCCTTCGTCATCGCCAGCACCGGCGGCTACAAACTGCCCATCCCGGCAGGCCAGCCGTGGACGCTCACCCAGGGGCCGTACGGATCGTTTTCGCACTGGGGCAACAGCCTGCACGCCTACGACATTGCGCCCATCGCCGGCCGTTGCGTGGTGGCCATGCGCGCCGGCATTGTGCACACGCACGACTTCGGCATGGGCCAGGATCACACGCGGCGCACTTTCGGAAACTACGTCACCATCGACCACGGCGACGGCGAGTACAGCCACTACGCGCACCTGGCGACCGGCTCCTTCGTGGTGCGCGAAGGCCAGCACGTGGAACAGGGCCAGGCGCTGGCCACGGTGGGCAACAGCGGATACACGCTGGGGGAGGGCGGCGGGTATCACGTACACGTGCAGGTGACGCACGCGCTGTCCATTTCGTCGGGCAGCGTGCCGTTCCGCTTCGACGACCTGAACGCGGGCGTCCAGCGCGGCGTGGTGGTTTCCTCCAACCGGTCGGCGTTGTGCGATTGCTCGCGGCCGGCGGCGTCGGGGGAGGAGGTTGCGGCGGGCGGCCAGGCGGATGGGGAACCGGCGGCGCCGGCCGCACGCGAGCCGCAGTTTCGCGGGAGCGTCGCGGTGGCGCAATGGTGGAGCGAGTTCGTGCTGGTGCGCAAAGGAGCCAAATCGCTGGATGCGACGCTCGAGTGGACGGGCGCCGATGCGCGGGCGGACCTGCACCTGATGAGCCCCTCCGGCGAGCATTACGGCTGGTATGGGAACACCGCCGGATACTCCGGCCAGCAGACGCGTCCGCAGCGGTTCCTGATTCCGCACCCGCAGGCCGGGATTTGGCGCATCTCCGTGGAGGGCACGCGCGGCGGGTCGGGCACGGTGGATTTCAGCGTGGACACCAACCAGCCACGGTATCGGAGCGTGGCGCGGTTGAACGCGGGCAACTGAGCGCGAGCCGCGTTCCTGACAGTTACGCGCCGGGCCGGCCTGTCGTAGAATCCAGAGGATGCCCTTCGTCTGGCCTTCCCGCGTTCGCTTTGTCGACACCGATGCCTCGCAGCGGATTCACTTCACCGCCATGCTGCGGCATTTCGAGGCGGCGGAGATCGAGTTTCTGCGCTCGCTGGGGCTGGGGTACAAGGGCGCGAGCGCGTCCACGATCACCTTTCCGCGGGTGCAGGTGGAGTGCACGTACACCGCGATGGTGAAGTACGACGATACGCTGGAAATCGCGGTGCGGGTGGAGCGCGTGGGCAACGCGTCGTACAAGCTGGCCTTCGAGGCGAGCGTGGAGGAGCGCCTGGTGGCGCGCGGGTTTGTCACCGCGGTTTGCGTCGACGTCAGCACTGGGCGCTCGCGCGCGCTGCCGCCGGAACTGGCCGAGGCGCTGGCGCGATCGCGCGGGGCGGCGGAGTAGGACGGGCGGCGCAGGGCGCGTTCATGCGAATCGACTTTAAACGGAACGCCGATGAGCCGTCGCGGGCCAGCATTCGCCGGCCCGTACCAACTTGAGGCGGCGCATCACTCACCGGGGAGGGGCTCCAGAGCTTTGCTAGCAAAAAGGTAAATTCCCCCTCCGGCTTCAACCATTTGCAGATGGCCATATTTGCCTTCGCTGACTTCCTGCCAGCGCTGGGTTAAGTCCCGATAAGTTCCTGCCGCGATTTTCTTAACCTCGTACCAGCGATAGAGTTCGTTCCAGAGAATGTGAACGCAGCCGGCGTCCAATATACGTTCCAATCGATCCGTCAGGGTATTGCGCAGGCTGCCTCCACTGGGTAGGTGCTCGGTGGGGGGCTTCACTTGAGCTTGATGTGTTGCCCTCAAGGTGAGGTTCCCTCGAC
Organism: uncultured Solibacteraceae bacterium; assembly: GCA_964453955.1. Lineage (GTDB taxonomy): Bacteria > Acidobacteriota > Terriglobia > Bryobacterales > Bryobacteraceae > CAWACP01. The sequence goes on from CAYVPZ010000565.1 coordinate 3,112, forward strand.
CGACACCGGCGGAGTAGCATGAGGGTATGAGCCTGAACGAGATTCAGCAGGCGATTGAGGCGCTTCCGGCGGAACAGCAGGCGAGCCTCGCGGCCTGGCTTTCCGAACGTGATCGACGCCAGTGGGACCTCGAACTTGAGCAGGACTTCTCGCCCGGCGGGGAAGGGATGCCCGTACTCGACCGTGTCCGCGCTCAGGTTGACCGCGGCGACGCGCGGCGGTAAACATCGCGAGTCCCGTCGGTCCAGTGTTCCATCGCAGCCATTGTTTATAATCCTCTAATGCGCGTATCGCTGCTGATGCTCCTCGCGGCCGGGTTGCTCCCTGCCGCTCCCCGTTTCGAGGTGAAGCTGGCGCCCGAAACCGGGTCCGCTGCCCGCGATGGACGGCTCATCGTCGTGGTGTCGAAGCAAATGGACGGCGAGCCCCGGTTTCAGGTGTCCTGGGGACTGGGGACCCAGCAGATCTTCGGGAAGGACGTCGATGGCTGGAAGCCTGGGGACACCGTGGAGATGGGCGCGGACACGCCCGGCCACCCGCTGCGCACGCTGGCCGACCTGCCCCCCGGCACATACAACGTGCAGGCGGTGCTCAACGTCTACGAAACCTTCCACCGCGCCGACGGCCACGTTCTCAAACTGCATCCCGATCGCGGCGAGG
>CAYVPZ010000566.1:0-3770 GCA_964453955.1 uncultured Solibacteraceae bacterium
CAATCTCTTCCGGCGACGCGCCTGGATCGGCCACAATCACCGCCACCGAGGGGATATCCACTTTCGGAAACTGATCCACACCCAGGCTGAAGTAAGAGAAGATGCCCACCACCACCAGCGACAGAATCAGCATGGTGGCGAACACCGGCCTGCGGACGCAGAGTTGGGCGAGCTTGTGCATGACGAACGATCCTCGCGCTACAACCGCGGCTCGACCGGCGCGCCGTCGAAAAGCTCGCCCTGATTGCTGGTGGCCACGGTCTCGCCGCCGCTGAGCCCCGAGGTAATGCGGATGGAGGCGCCGCCGCTGTCGTCCGCCATCACCACGTGCAGATGCGCCACGCCGCGATCCACCGTGAATACCTGCCACGAATCGGTGGTCTTGTCGCGAACCACGGCGGCGCGCGGAATGAAAACCGCGGTCTCCCCGCCCGGCAGAACCACGCGCGCGGTGGCGAACATGCCGGGCCGCAGCTCCGCGCGGGGATTATCGAAGCGGGCTTCCAGCACGAAAATGCGCGAGTTCGGATCCACGGCCGGGTTGACCGACGTCACTTCGCCGGTGAAATCGCGGTCGGGGTAAGCGGAGACGCGCGCCACCACGGCCATGCCAACTCTGGTGAGCGCGGCGCGCTGTTCGGGCGCCTGCAATTGCAGCTTCAGGGTTCCGATGCGCACCATGGTGGCGATCTTGTTGTTGAAAGCGACGTACTCGCCGGCTGCCACCGGCCGCGCCGTGATGTAGCCGTCGAAGGGCGCGCGAATAGTGGTGTCGGCCAGAGCCTTCTCCGCCTGAGCGAGTTGCGCGCGCGCGGCCCCGAGCGACGCCTGGGCCATCTCCACGCCTCCAAAGCCCTGCCGCGCTCCGTTGAGCGCAGCTTCATACTGCTGGCGCGCGGCGTGGGCCTGCGCTTCGGCGGTTTCCTGCTGGGTGCGCGCGCGGTCCCAGGCGCTGCGGGAGACGTCGCCGCTGGCCACCAGATTCTCGTATCGTTTTGCGTCGGCGGCGGCCAAGCGAGCCTGCGCTTCCGCCGATTCGTAGTTGGCCCGCGCGGCGGCCACCTCGGGCATCGTGCCCGGGTCGAACTTCGCGCCGCTGGCCAGCCCGATGCGCGACTGCGCCTGGCCAAGCGCGGAGGCGGCTTCGTCCCGTTGCGCGCGCGCCTGGTCGAGACGAAGCTGCGCGTCGCGGTGGTCCAGCTCGCAGATGGTCTGGCCCGCGCGCACGTAGTCGCCCGTATTCACGGGCGTGGCGATGACGCGCCCGGCCACCAGCGGTGCGATATCCGAGGTCTCGTCGGCGGCAAACGTGCCCGTCACTTCGAACGCCGCCGGAACCGTGCGTGTTTCCGCCCGCGCGGTGGATACGCTGACGATCTGGGCTGCAGGCCGCGCTCCGGCGGCCTCCACGCTTACCCGGGAACAACCGGCGGCGAACAGCACAAGCGCCAACAGAGGTAGGAAGACAAGTCGGATCATGGTTTCTGAATTCCGTTCATGAGGATTGCGGTGAAGCTTTCGATGACCTGCTCGTCGGTCAGGTCCGGGAAACAAAAACCGAACATCTGGGTCAGAACGGCGTAGTTCTGAGCCATGCCGGCAATGGCCGCCAGAATAGCGGCCGGATGGTGATCGCGGATCGCCCCCTCGCGCTGACGCCGCCGGATGTACTCCACCAGCACCTGGGCGATCGGGAGGGCGAAATGACGATAGTGCGCCAGCCCCACTTCATGGCCTTCCAGGGCGGCAAACAGCTTGACCCGCTCGAAGCGTGGGTCGGAGCGGTAATCGTGCAGGATTCCGGCCATGATCATGCGAATGAGGCCTACGTCGTCGTTCCGTTCCATGAGGCCCCTGGTGGCGGTGAGCCAGTCCTGTAGTTCGGAGGACTGCACCTTGAAATCGAGCACTGCCATGTATAGTGCGTGCTTGGACGGGAAGTGGCGGAAAATCACCGCTTCCGTGACCCCGGCGGCGGCGGCGATCTCCTTCGTCGTGGTCCCTTCGAAACCTTTGCGGGCGAACAGATCGAGGGCCGTCTCGATCAACTGCCGGCGGCGGTCCTGTCCCGGCATGCGGCTGGTCTGGGGGGCAGTCTCGGCCACGATCCGATTGTAAGTGAGTACTTACTTACAAATCAAGCCTAGACTCAGGGAATACGGTGGCCGGTACTTTTTCTTCCGGTTTTTGTGACTCCCGCCAGGTCCCATCCAGCCTCCGGCGTGCTAATTTCTACCCAATGGTCAGGCGAATCGCCATCTTTCTGCTCGCCGCGACGATCCCGGTGGCCCTGGACGGGGACAAGCGGCAAAGCGACGAGGGTGAGGCGAACCGGTTCCGCGTTTCCTCGGAGATGGTGCTGGTGAACGCCAGCGTGCTCGATTCCCGCGGCCGGCCGATCGCGGGTTTGACGAAGGACAACTTCAGGCTCTTCGAAAACCACGCGGAAAAGAGAATCGACTGGTTCAGCGAGGACCAGACGCCGGTCTCCATGGTGATTGTCTTCGACACCAGCGGCAGTATGAACGGCAAGCTGCCGCATTGTGCCGAGGCCGTCGCCCAGTTGCTGCGCTCCTCGCAGGCGGGCGACGAGTTTGCGCTGGTGACTTTCGCGAACCAGCCGCAACTGGCGCAAACCTGGAGCCGCGACGAAGCAGCCATTCCCGCCGCGCTGTTGAACTCGCGCGCGAAAGGCAACACCGCCATGATCGACGCGCTGCGCATGGCCGGGCGTTATGGCCGCACTGGCGCCAACGCGCGGAAGTTGTTGTTCGTGCTCTCCGATGGCGGCGACAACAACAGCCGCTGGACGGAGAACGAAGTGCTGCGGCAGCTCCAGGAGATGGACGTTGAACTGTACGCGTTGGACATCCAGGAGTCCGGAGGCGCGTCGGCTTATCCGGGCATCTTCGAGGGACCCAGCCTGCTATACCGCTTGTGCGAGGGCCTCTCCGGCCGCTATCTGGCCGTGGATCGAATGGGGGAACTGGGCGATGCCGTGGAGCGCATCGGGCGTGAAATCCGCTCGCAGTATGTTCTGGGCTATCGCCCCGGTGCGCTGGAGCGTGACGGACGTTTCCATCCCGTGGTGGTCAAGGTGACGCCGCCCGCGGGCATGCATCGCATTTCCGTGCGCTGGCGCCGCGGCTGGCGCGAACCCCAGGGCCAGGGCGCGGCGGAGTAGGTTCCCCTACTGCATCTGCAACTGGCCGAGCGTGGCGCCGCAGTGACCGCAATGCAGGCGGCCATCCGCATCGGTTACCACGGCCGCCGGCGATCCGGCGCGCGGCGCATACACGGGAGGATATTGCGCTTCCTTCCCCTCGATATCCTCGAAGCGCCAGTTGTCCCACGGCTGATTCTTGTGGTAATTGCGGTAGACGGTGAAGCCGCTGGCCTCCAGTTGCGTGCGCAGCAGGTCCAGCGCCTCGTCGTAGCGCCTTTCCTTCAGCATCAGCCTGGGAACACGCAACGGAACCACGCCCAGGGTGCCTTCCTCGTACTGGTCGCTTTCGCCCGGGTCCACCAGATTGCTGAAAAAGTAGTAGACGCGAAAATCGTGGACGCCGCTGACCCAGTTGTCCACCAGGTGAGCGTGCATGGGGATGTGCTCCGGACGCGAGGCCCAGTACTGCTCCACGGACCTCTGATAATCGGGACTGCACAGCAGGTGATACCAGTGCACACCGCGAACGGCGGCCTGCTCGAAGATGGGATGAATCGGCTCGCTGCAATGAGCGCAGTTCACGAATGCTCTCCTTGTACCGCTC
>CAYVPZ010000567.1:0-3755 GCA_964453955.1 uncultured Solibacteraceae bacterium
TCCTGATTTAGCGCCGCCGCGTAAGTGCCATCCACCGTGAACACCCCCGGCGCCGTCTGCGCCACCGGCCAAGTGAGGCAGTTCGTCTTCACATTGTTGTATGAGACGCAGACCTGCGTGGTCTCGCCGGGCGTCAGCGACCATGGCGCCACAGCGTTGATCTGCGCGTCCTGCACCCACAGCAGCGGCGCCGGCGTTCCGTCGAACGTGACCTCCACGTTGCCTGCCTGTGTTGGGAAGGGGTTCCACGGCGAGGCCTGCGTTTGTGTCCCCTGCTGGGGCCCGAGGCCGTTCCCAAACAATGTGACGATCTCACCCGGCGCTAACGCTGCTCTGGGGTCGTAGGTTGCCGCGCTGCCGATACAGACCAGTGGGAAAGTCCGGGCGTTGGCATTGGGGGAGAGGCGCAACAGGATCGGTTGGTACGTTCCGCCCGCCGGGAACGGACCGGTTTGGGTGGGCGCGAACGTGGTATCGGCGGCATCCACCACAAAGACGGTCGAATTCGGGCCGGTGGCAACGAGCGGCAGCGTGTGTCCACCGGCCTCGCCGCCGGGGATGTAAGTGCTCTGAAGGAGTGAACCATCGGGAGCAAATACACTCAGCAGGTCCCAACCGCACGTCGCAAGGCTGTTCGTAACCGGGCACAACATAGCCGCGGATCCCATCAGATAGACGTTCCCGGCAGCGTCCAGGGCAAGTTCGGAGAAATAGCCCGGCGGCGTGGCGAGGATCTTCGAAAACGTGATGTGGCCAGTGGAATCAAAGTGCTGCAACGCTCCGGCCCCGCTGGATTCGGTGAACAACACCACCGGGTTCCCGTTCGCATCCAAAGCAACCACCCCAGGGGGGCCGGAAGGCTGCTTGATTGATGAGTAGAATCCGGCGGAACCGTCTGGCTCCAGCCGTGCGAGAAAGGAATTCCCGAAATTCCCGTATCCCGTAACGTACGCCGCGCCGGAACTATCGACGGCAATGGAATTCGGCTGGCCCGCAACCTGCGCAGTGTAATCGACCGCGTTGCCGGCTGCATTCATACGAACTACGTCCGCTTCCCAGGCCGTCGTATCGAAACCGACCACATACGCGCGGCCACTGGAGTCGGCTGCTAGAAGTGGCTGCCATCCCTCCGACGGAGCGAGGCCAACGGGCGTCTTCCACGCGATGCCCGTCCCGGCGGGACCCAGCCTGGCCACGAAGATGGACGTATCGCCGGACAGGCTCACCGGTATCACGTACACGCCGCCGTTGGGATCCACCGCCATTGTGTTCGCCGCGAAGCCGAACTGGTTCTGCCAGAGGATTGTCCTCCCGTCCGCCGACAGTTTGGTGATCCACGAAGGGGTGGGGTTGGCGGGAGGCAGCACCCCCGGGCTCGGGAAGGACGACAGGATGTAGACCGCCCCGGAGCTGTCCGTCGCAATCTGAGCGGCGCTTGTGGAGGCCCACTCGCTGTAATCCACGCCCAGCAGGAAGCCGGACGGCTGGGCCATCGCGCCGGTCGCGCTCAACAGCGCCAGACAATGAAACGTTTTCCAGAGCACGATATTACTGCGAGCACGCCGAATGCCAAAAAACCTGCTTCGAAATCACTGATTTTCCCGCGAATGCGTGTCGCTTTGTCACACCGGGCAGGGGGCGCGCCCCACCAGGCTATTCTGGGACTTAATGCTTCGAGTTCGCTTCGCCCCCTCGCCCACGGGGTATCTGCACATTGGCAGTGCACGCACCTTCATCTTCAACTGGCTGTATGCGCGCCACAACGGCGGCGCGGTGGTGCTGCGCATCGACGACACCGACGTTGAGCGCAACACCCAGGCCTCGCTCGATTCCATCTTCGAAGGCCTGAAATGGCTGGATCTCGGCTGGGACGAGCTGTACCGCCAGTCCGAGCGGCTGGATCTGCATCGCCGCGCGGCATGGAACATTTTCGAGAAGGGGCTGGCCTACCGCGATTTCACACCCGCGAATACCGAGCCCGACGACACCACCGGCTGGTTGTTCAACCCGGGCATGCGCGAGCTGAGCGTGGCCGAGAGCGACGGGCGCGCCGCGGCCGGCGATCCATTCGTGCTGCGATTTCGCGTGCCGCGCGGCGAGGGCCGCGTGGTGGAGTTCAACGACGCCGTCTATGGCGCGCAGGCCAAAGCGGCGGACGACATGGAAGACTTCGCGCTGCTGCGCAGCAATGGGCTGCCCACGTACCACATGGCCTCCTGCGCCGACGACGCGGATCTGCGCATCAGCCATATCGTCCGCGGGCAGGACCACCTCACCAACACCTTCAAGCACGTGCTGATTTTTGCGGCCCTCGGGGCCGCCGCGCCCACGTTCGGGCATCTGCCGCTGTTGCTCGCCCCCGACGGCTCCAAGCTGTCGAAGCGGCGGCACGGGCCGGTGGTGAGCGTGACCACGTATCGCGACGCGGGCTTTCTGGCGCATGCATTCGTGAACTTTTTGTGTCTGCTGGGATGGTCTCCCAAGGACGACCGCGAGCAAATGACGCGCCAGGAACTGGTGGACGCGTTCTCGTTCGAAGGCATCAATCGCAGCAACGCGGTGGTGAATTTCACCGAAGAGGACCCGTTCGACCCCAAGGCCGTCTGGCTGAATGCCGAGCACATCCGCGCTTTGCCGAAGGAAGACCTCGCGGCGCTGCTGCTGCCCTTTGTACAGGCTGCCGGCTTCACCGCCGACCTGCCGCGAATGCTCGAAATCACACCGCTCGTGCAGGAGCGCATCAAGCTTCTGGGCGACGTGAACACCGTGGCCGATTTCTTTTTTCTGGAGGAGTTGCCGCCCTACGACACGGCCGAGCTGATCCCGCAGAAGGGGGACGCGGCGATGGCCCTGGCGGCGCTCACGCGAGGACGCGAAATCCTGGCGTCGGCCGAGTTCACCCACGCCGCGCTCGACGCCGCCTTGCGCGCCGGCGCCCAGGAAATGAAAATCAAAGCCGGCCAGATGTTCCAGCCGATTCGCGTCGTCGTATGCGGCCGAAAGAACGCTCCGCCGCTGTTTGAAACGCTGGAAGTGCTGGGCCGTGACACGTGCCTGAAGAGAATCGATCAGGCGATCGCCAAACTGAGGACAACATGAGTACGTTCCCGAATGAGCCCGAGGCCGCGGCAGGACCGTCGAATTTCGTCCGCGACATCGTCATCGACGATCTGAAGACCAATAAATACGGGGGCCGCGTGCACACGCGCTTCCCTCCGGAGCCGAACGGCTATCTGCACATCGGCCACGCCAAATCCATCAACCTGAACTTCGGGCTGGCGGCGGAATTCGGCGGCAAGTGCAACCTGCGCTTCGACGACACCAATCCGGAGAAGGAAGAGACCGAGTACGTCGATTCCATCATCGCGGACGTGCGCTGGCTGGGCGGCGATTTCGAAGACCGGCTTTTCTACGCCTCCGATTATTTCGACCAGCTCTACGAGTGGGGCGTCCAGCTTATCAAATCCGGCGACGCCTACGTCTGCGACCTGACGGCGGAGGAGGTGCGGCAACAGCGCGGCACCCTCACCGAGCCCGGCCAGGAGAGCCCCTGGCGGAACCGCTCGGTGGAAGAAAACCTGGACCTGTTTGAGCGTATGCGCGCGGGCGAGTTTCCCGATGGCGCACGCACGCTGCGCGCCAAAATCGACATGGCCTCCGCGAACCTGAACCTGCGCGACCCGATCATGTACCGCATCGTGCACGCCGAGCATCATCGCACCGGCGACAAGTGGTGCATCTATCCGACCTACGAC
>CAYVPZ010000568.1:0-3745 GCA_964453955.1 uncultured Solibacteraceae bacterium
GATTAAGGGCCGCCACACCTTCAAGTTCGGCGGAGAGTTCAGGGCCTATGAGCAGAACCAGCTTTTCGACTTTATTAACAACGGTTACATGCTCTTCGAGGGCGGCTTTACCGAAGGAGCTTACGGCACCCCGACACCGGTGATTCCCGGACTTGAGAACTCCAACCCGGCGATTAACGACTTCGCTAACGGTGAGCTTGATTTCTACGACCAGTCCAACAGCCTTCGCCAGGGCTACCGCGACAAGTTCCTCTCTTTTTATGCGCAGGACGATTTCAAGATCGCCCGTAATCTCACTATGAACGTCGGACTGCGCTGGGACTACGGCGCTCCGTTCACCGAGGTGCACGGCGAGGAGGACACGTTCCGTCAGGGACAGCAATCCAGCATCTACCCGACCGCTCCGCCCGGCCTTGTATATCCCGGAGACGCGGGCATCAGCGCGTCCACGTATAGTCCGGACTATAACAACTTCGGCCCGCGCATCGGTTTCGCCTGGGACCCGTTCGGAAACGGCAAGCTCAGTGTACGCACCGGCGGCGGCATGTTCTACAACGTACCGGAGAGTGAACTCACCCTGCAGTTCCTGGGCGCGCCTCCCTACGGCGCTCAGATCGTGTCGTTCGCCGACACCGACATGACCATGCCGTACCAGACCTCGCTCTACAACCCGCTGACCAGCAATCCCTTCCCTTTTGTATCGGCCAAGCCGGGACAGCCATACAATTTCGTGCCCGATGCTCCGATCAATATCACCATGATGGACCCGCACTTCGCCACGCCCTACGCGTTCCAATACTCGTTTCAACTGCAGTATCAGCTTGCCCGGAACTGGGTGGCCGAAGCCGCCTACGTAGGCAGCCAGGGCCGCAAGCTGGAAGATCGGCGTGATGCGTCCCCCGGACTTCCTTTGCCCAAAGCGAACGCAGGGAACGTCTCCGAACGGGAAGCCATCAACATCAATAACCCGCTGGATGCCGCCTATGGGGGCGCCGTGTTCGGCGAGATCAACGACCAGCTCACCGACGCCAACTCGAATTACAACAGCCTCCAGCTCAGCCTGAACAAACGAACCTCGTACGGCCTCGCGCTCACCAACGCCTTCACCTATTCCCACTGCATCGACGACGCTTCCGGTCTGCGGACGGATTCAAATCCGTTCAACGCTGCGTACGACCGCGGCAACTGCGCCACCGACATTCGCTACGCGTATGTCGGCACGGCCATCTACGAGTTGCCGTTCTTCAGGGAGCAGCACGGCTTCCTCGGGCACGCGCTTGGCGGTTTCATCCTCTCCACGGTGGTGACGCTCCAGTCCGGCATTCCGTTCGACATCGTCGACAGCGGTGGCCGCTCGCTGACCGGAGCCGGCGACGACCGGCCGGAGTACATTGGGGGACAGGTTGAGTTTGTCGACCCGCGCTCGAATGCGTACTACAACGGCGCCACCAACCCGTACACCAATGACTACTTTGATGGCATCGGCGGCGCGAGCCCCACGGGTTCGCCGAACCCCTATTTCGCGCGCGTGGGTTCGGGCGCCTCGCTGGCGCTGGGCGCGGGCTATTACGGCGATTTCGGCCGCAATGTGTTCCACGGGCCGGGAATCCTGAACACCGACGTTTCCGTGGGCAAGAGCGTGCACATCACCGAATCGCAGTCGCTGACTTTCCGCGCTCAGGCGTTCAACTTCTTCAACCATGCGCAGTTCCAGAACCCGGTCAGCGACATCAATGCCTCCAATTTCGGCGAGATCACGGCCACCACGGAAGCGGCGCGCATCGTCCAGCTCTCGCTGCAGTACAAGTTCTGAGCGATCCGCCAGCGCGTGCCGTTCGGCTAACCATGGGGCAGGCTCGGCCTGCCCCTTCTAAGGATGTCGCCGAAACGTTTAATCATAGCCGTCTTGCTGCGCGTGCTTTTTCACCAGCGAATCGAGAAGCGCTTCCGGGATTCTAAACGTTGTCCGCCGAAGACGGTTGACCGCCTGAGCGAAGTCAACCATGCCGCGCTGGGCGGCAAGATCGAGAACCCCAAGCGTGCCAGTCACTCGGAGTCCCATGCCGCGAGCCACCATCACACCCTTCCGATCATCCATGAGCAGCAGATCGGCGTCGAGCGAGATGGCCAGGGCGATTGCGGCTGTCTCCCCTTCATCGAGTCCCTCCAAGGAATGACGGCCCGGCGTTTCGTGGACGTGAAGCCAAGGCGGAGGATCGGCAATCCAGTTGCGCACCGAAGGCGGGGCGTCCGGGTCGCTCAACTCCGCTTGCACGGCGGATGGCAGAATCACGCTCTCAAATAGAACTGGAAGGAGATCGATGTTTCCGATCAGCAGCAGGTAGTTGATCGGCCCGGTATCGGCGATGACGAGCCGCACTCGTTAGAATCCCAATTGTCTCAGGGCGTCGCGATCCCGCTCAAAATCTTCCATGGTGTAGTCCTCATACACACCATGGGATTTCAGGAACCCGTCGAGCCGGTACCTGGTTCCAAAACCCAGCAGCCGCCGCAGCTCAGCCCTGGTGATGCGACCGCTCTTGAATTCCTCGAGCGCCAGGGCTTCGAGGGCGCGGCGAGACAGATCGCCGCCGGATGCACCCATGCGACTGGCCAGCTCGTCGGGAATCTGGACGGTGAGTTCCACGCTCTTGTGCCCTGGGCTTTCAGTATAGCTCGGGGAAAGGGCTTGAAGCCCGGCCCTCGCGTGTTACAAAAGCGGTTACGCTGTTTCGTTTCACAACCAGCCCCGCGCCACCAAAGCCCACTTACGTCTCCCGCCGCCCTCGAACCTCAACACAGCAGTCAGGAGTAGAATAGGCTTGCCGTGCCCACGAGAAGACAGCCAGACAGTGTGCCCCCAGCCATTCCATGGGGCAAAGCCGTCGAGCTCTTGACCAAGCAGATTGATGAATTAAGCCGGATGACGACGCTTCGAAGCGACAATCCCGAAGCCCGGAAGTGGAGAGATACAACTGAGGGAATCTTTGATGCTGCCTTCGGCAAACCGAATGGAGAGCCCCACCAGATGACAGCGCGCTTCAGGTCGACAGGCCATTTTGCAGTGCAGCGACCCGGGTATTCGGGCCGGGGAGGAACGCCGGATCGCGTCATCCAGCACAATTTTCAGCAGGGCCTGCTACAGAAGAAAGCAGTCCTGGAATCGTGCATCGAACAGCTTCAGCAACTAAGACCGTCGGTCACGCCCGTCCCGGAAATGGAGGCAGGTTTATACCCTCAAATACGATCGAAATGCGAAGCACTGTACGCAGCGGGCGCTTTTGCGGAGGCAGTGGAGAAGAGCTTCAAGATTGTGCGTGATCGATTGCGGGAGCTCACTAAGTACGAGAAAGGAGCTGATGCATTTGGGAAAGGGAAACTTCATATAAAGGGCGCGGCAGCAGAACATGTGGACTCAGATTTCAACGAAGGCGCTAAGTTTCTGATGATGGCCATAGACAAGTTCAGGAATGAAAAAAGCCATACCGCCGACGCGAAGATCACCGACGCGGTTAGAGCCCACCAATATCTGATCCTAAGCAGCTTAGCCATGTCCTTGCTGGATGACGCCGAGCTACTTCCTTAGCCTGGCATTCAGCCCGGGACCCATGGGCCGCATAGGAGCCCAAGCCAGTGTGAGAGATCCTCGCAGGCTGGGACGATCCCGCCCCGCCCGTGTTTTAATAGTACTTACCCCCGGCGAGCCGGCACACCTGGAGGTTCCGAACAATTGAATCCTGCGATT
>CAYVPZ010000569.1:0-3744 GCA_964453955.1 uncultured Solibacteraceae bacterium
CACGGCCCACCACTTGTAACTGATCCAAAGGTGCTCGCTGACGCCGAAGCGCAAGCCCTGCTTTCGCGCCGCATCCCGCCAGATGCCCACAACATCCTTCTTCGGCCCCATGTTCACCGCATTCCAGCGCGTGTACTTCGAGTTCCACAGGTCGAAATTGTCGTGATGCACGCCCATGCTCATGAAATACTTCGCGCCGGCTTTCTTATACAGGCGCATCAGCGCGGCGGGATCGAACTTCTCCGCCTTCCACGCCGGGATAGTGTCCTTGTACCCGAACTTCGACGGGTGCCCGTAATGCTCCACATGATAGTTGTATTGCGGCTGGCCCTGCTGATACATGTTGCGGGCATACCAGTCGCCATCCTCGATGGCCGATTGCGGACCCCAATGCGCCCAGATCCCGAACTTCGCATCGTGAAACCACTCGGGAATCCGATAAGCCCCCAGCGATTTTCGCGTCCCCTCGAACGGCCCCGTCTCCACCTCGATGCCCGACGGCAATTCCCGGCCGCCCTGCGCCAATGCCGGCAACGCAGCGATCAGGCCAACCGCTTCACGTCTGGTGATTTTCACGATACTCCCTCTATTCCCTCTATTCCCTCTACTCCCTCTATTCCCTCTACTCCCTCTATTCCCTTTACTCCCTTTATTCCCTTTACTCCCTTTATTCCCTTTACTCCCTCTATTCCCTTTACTCCCCCTGCTTAACCACCACCATCGCCACCCCATGCGCCGGCACGGCCGCCGAAAACTCGCCCCTCTTCACCCCCAGATCCCTGTGCTCCCACAAATCCCGCACCGTCGCGCTCTGGTCCGCCGCGAGCCCCAGCTCGGACCATTTCACTGTCACCATCTGGTCCCGCCCCGCCCGGTTCAACAGCAACACCGCCATTGCGCCCCCGGCCAGCGGCTTCACCCAGATGTCCTGGCCATCGGAAGCGTGGTGCACCCGTCGTCCCTCCATGCCCAGCGAATCCTGATCGACGGCGATCACTTCCTTGTTGGTCAGGATGTCGTGAATCTCCGGCGTCATGTGATCCAGGTCGTTGCCGGCCATCAGCGGCGCCGCCAGCATCGCCCACAAGCTGAAGTGCGCGCGATTCTCGGTAACGGTCATCCCGCCGTTGCCCACCTCCAGCATGTCCGGATCGTTCCAATGCCCGGGCCCCGCGTACTGCTCGATCCCCACCTGCATATCCACGATGTCCATCACGCCCGCCCCGTACTTCTCGCCCTTGCCTTCCCAGCGATCGAGAATATCCGTGGTGGTGCGCCACAGGTTGCCCACGCCCGCGCCCCACAACCAGGGCCGCGAGTTGCCCCACTCGCAGATGCTGAACACAATGGGCCGCCCCGAATCCGCCAGTGCGTCGCGCATGGTGGCATAACTCGCCGGGGCGTCCTGCGTGGACGTGTTGCACCAATCGTACTTCAGATAGTCGATGCCCCAGCGCGCGTACTGCCGCGCATCCTGGAACTCATGGCCCCGGCTGCCCGGCCGGCCCCCGCACGTGTTCGATCCGGCGTCCGAGTAAATCCCCATCTTCAGCCCCAGCGAATGCACATAATCCGCCAGCGCCTGGATGCCGGACCGGAAGCGAACCGGATCGGCCACGATGTTCCCGTCGCCATCGCGGGAAACCTGCCAGCAATCGTCGATCACGATGTACTGATACCCGGCTTCCTTCATGCCGCTTTTCACCATCGAATCGGCCGCCTGCCGCACCAGATCCTCGCTCACCTTGCAGCCGAATTTGTTCCAGCTATTCCAGCCCATGGGCGGTGTTTTGGCCAGCCCGTTATCCAGGGCCTGCGCCACGCCGCCGGCGAACACAAACGACGCCAGCGCGAACAACATCCTTCGATTCATGCTTCCTCCCGAGACGCGCACTCAATTCACTCCCCCACCTTCACCGTCTTCCGTTCCCGCACATCAGCCGACGAGCTCCCCACCAGAATCTCCACCGGCTCGCTCCCCCCCCCCCACTTGTTCGCGCCCTCGTCCCAATACGCCAGGCTCGCCGCCGCCAGCGGGATACTCACCGCGCGCTTCTCTCCCGCCGCCAGCGTCACCCTGCGAAAGCCCTTCAACTCCCGCGCCGGCCGCGCCACCTTCGACTCCGGATGCGCCACATACAACTCCACCACTTCATCGCCCGCGCGCCCGCCCGTATTGGCCACATCCACACTCACCGTGATCTGCCCGTCCGCCGGCAGCCGCTCCGCGTCCGCGCGAAGATTCGAATACCGGAACGTGGTGTAACTCAGTCCGAATCCGAAAGGATACAGCGGGTCGCCCTTGAAGTACATGTAGGTGCGGCCGTGCCGGATGTCGTAATCCATCATCGGCGGCGCCTGATCGAGCGACTGCGGCCACGTCTCGACCAGCCGCCCGCCCGGATCGTAATCGCCGAACAACACATCGGCCAGCGCGTTCCCCAGTTCCTCGCTGTTGTGGGTCATGTGAAGTATCGCGGGAACGTGCTGCTGGGTCCAGTTAATCGCGAACGGAAAGCTCGAGATCAACACCACCACCGTTTTCGGATTAGCCGCGTAAACGGTCTTCACCAGCTCTTCCTGCTCCAGCGTGATGGACCGCCGGTCCACCGCTTCCTTCCCATCGCTCGCCACCGGGCACTTCTCCCACCCGGCATTGCAAGTAGGATGATTCCCCACCACCACGATCGCCACATCCGCCGCCCGCGCCACCGCGGCGGCATTCTCCCCCGCGTCGAATCGCACGTCGACATTGGTCCCCACGCTGTTCCGAATCCCGTCAAGGGCGCTCACCGCATAAGGCGGCGTTCCGCTATACCAGTCCAGCAGCACCTGATTCGCCCACGGCCCAATCACCGCAATCCGCTTCAACCCGCCCTTGCGCAGCGGCAGCAAATGCCCGTCGTTCTTCAGCAGCACGATCGATTTCTGCGTCACCAGCCGGGCCACGGTCTTGTGCTTCTCCGTCGTCCAGGGATCCTGCGGCAACTGGCCTATCTTCGTGTAAGCAACCTGAGCGGCAGGGTCCAGCATCCCCAGCCGGATCATCACCCGAAACACGCCCCGGAGCGACCGGTCGATGTCCGCCTCGCTGAGCAGCTTCTCCTCCATCGCGCCGCGCATCGCGGTTTGATACAAATCCGGGCGCTCCAGAAACTGATTGATCCCCGCCTTCACCGCCCCCGCCGCGGCCTCGTTCATCGTCTTGTAGTACTGGTGCCGCTCCACCGAAAAGCGCAGCCCGCCCGCATCGGTACAAATAATGCCATCCTGCCCCCAGTCATCGATGGTGATGCTTCGCAGAATGGGCTGCATGGTGCACGGAATGCCATTCACCGCGTTGTAAGCGACCATGTACGCCCGTGAGCCGCCCTCGATCACGCCCATCCGAAAAGGAACCGAGTAATACTCGCGCAGCAGCCGCGCATCGAAATTCGACGAAGACCCCGCGCGATTATTCTCATTGCTGTTCGCCAGAAAATGTTTCATCAGGGAAGCGGCCATCCAATATTTCGGATCGTCTCCCTGCAGCCCGCCGATGAAAGCGACAGCCATGGTTCCGTTGAAAAACGGATCCTCGCCATACGACTCTTCCGTCCGCCCCCACCGCGGATCGCGGCCAAGATCGGCATTGGGCGCGCGCACCACCAGCCCGCCCTGATGATAGTGCTGCGCCATGTACCGGACTTCGTATCCCTCCACCGCGCCGGCCTCATGAATGACGTCGGTGTCCCAGGTCTCCGC
>CAYVPZ010000570.1:0-3742 GCA_964453955.1 uncultured Solibacteraceae bacterium
TTGTCGGATCTCCAAAAATCTGCTCAAGCGTGGCTGCCAGTGCGTGCCCCACAAACGCAGCCATGACGCCCCCTACAAGCGCATACACGATGACTTCGAATAGGAGGCTGGGCCTTCTCTTCCCGCCCGGCTTGTCGGCCTGTTCGCTCAGCCGCCGGCTTTGATCACCTCTGCTCTCGTGATCGCCGAAGGTCACGGATGGTTCCTGCGCCGGTACGACCAGCGCCGAGCGCTGGAGTTCCTGAGTTTCATACGCGATCTCGCCGTTTTGCAGGTGGCGCCCTTTGGACCGGATGAACTCCCGGAGGCCACCGCGCTGGTCCAGCGGTTCGCCGATCAACGCCTGACGCTGGCCGACGCGCACGGCCTGGTGCTGATGCGGCAGATGCGAGTCCGGGTGTGCTGGTCCACGGACCGGCATCTCGGACTGACCGGAGTACCGCTGGCGGTTTGAGCGAGCGTTCCGTTGTTGACAAGAGCTGCTATGCCTAGATACACTATGCCTAGTGGCAAACGATACGAAGGACCGCCGCGAGCTTTTTCCGGGAGCGCTGGAGATGATGGTGTTGCAGACGCTGCGCGGCGGGCCGCTGCACGGCTACGCCATCGCACAAAGAATCCGGCAGACCTCCGATGAACTGCTGACCATCGAGGAAGGCACGCTCTATCCCGCTCTGCAGCGGCTGCTGCGGGAGGGCTGGGTGGACGCGGAATGGGGCATCTCCGCGCACAACCGCAAGGTCCGCAACTACCGCATCACGCCGGCGGGGCGGAAACAGTTGCGGCGCGAGTTATCCAGCTTCGAACGGATGCTTGCGGGCATTACCCGGGTATTGAGGCCAAACGAACTATGAGCCGTCTCCAGAGACTCTTCCGCCGCCGCAAGCTGAACGCCGAGCTGGCGGACGAGATTCGCGCGCACATCGAGGAGCGAGCGGATGAGCTGGTGGAGGCCGGGATGAATCGGGCCGACGCGCTGCACGCCGCCCGCGCTCAGTTCGGAAACCCCACGTTTCTGCTGGAGGAAAGTCGCACCGTGTGGAGCTTCGCCTCGATCGAAAACGCGTTGCGCGACCTGCGCATCGGGGCCCGCGCCCTACGCAGGAATCCGCTGTTCACCGCGGTCGCGGTAAGCACGCTGGCTCTCGGCATCGGCGCGAATGCGGCCATTTTCAGCCTCATTAACGCAATCATGCTGCGGCCTTTGCCGTTCCCGGAGCCGGATCGCATCGTGATGCTTTGGGAAGTGCCGTCGAAACGGCTCCAGGCTGCCGCACCCGAACCGAACCTGAAGCAGAATCAGGTGAGCCCGATCAATTTCCTGGAATGGCGGGAACGCACGCACTCTTTCGCGGCCATGGCCGCCATCTCACCGTTCCCCATGGGACTCAGCGGATACGGCGAGCCGCGCGAGGTGGACGCGTTGCAGGTGTCGGCCGATTTCTTCCGCGTACTCGGCGTGGCGCCGCTGATGGGGCGAACGTTCACCACCGCCGAGGACGTGCCCGACGGGCCGCCGGTTGTCGTGCTCAGCTACGCCCTGTGGCGGCAGCAGTTCGGAGCAAACCGTTCCATTCTGGGCCGCTTGGTGCAGTTGCACGACAAACCGTACTCGGTGATCGGGGTGATGCCGGAGACGTTCGATCTACCGTTCCAGCGCGCCGAGATCTGGGTTCCGGCGCAGATCGCACCGGGCGGCAAGCCCGACGAGGGCCGCTATCTCAGCGTGATTGCCAGGCTGAAGCCGGGCGTTCCGATGCCCGAAGCCCAGGCCGATATGAACGCCGTGGCCCACGAGATCTCTCGGGAGCGGCCGTCACTCAGCCTTGACTGGACCACCAATGTGCTGTCCATTTATGACCAGACCACGGGCCGGGTCAGCGCGGCGCTGCTGTTGCTGTTTGGCGCGGTCACCTTCGTGCTGCTCATTGCCGCGGGAAACGTCGGCAATCTTCTGCTGATGCGTGGGGCCGGGAGACAGCGTGAAATCGCGGTGCGCGCGGCGCTGGGAGCCAGCCGCCCGCGCATCGTCGGACAGCTTCTGGCGGAGAGTCTGCTGCTTGCGCTGGCGGGAGGCGCGCTCGGGATTGGTCTGGCTTTCGTTGGACTGCGCGCCATTATCGCTTCGCTGCCCGCTCTGGCGCTGCCACGGATCGACGCCGTGCACGTGGACGCACGAGTGCTGGGGTTCAGCCTGGTTCTGTGCATCGTCACCACGTTACTGTTTGGCCTGGCACCGGCGCTCACCTTCTCTCGCGCCAACCCCGATGACGCGCTCAAGCAGAGCGGGCTGCGGACCACGGCGCGCGGCGCGCATCGCATCCGCGGCCTGCTGGTGGTGGCTGAAGTGGCCCTCTCGCTGGTGCTGCTTACCGGCGCGGGGCTGCTGGCGCGCAGCTTCCTGAACCAGACCAGCGTGGACCGCGGCTTCCGTATCGACCACATCCTGACCATGCGCATGTTCTTTGCGCCGGCGCGCTATTACGAAGAAGGCCGCCGTTCACGGTACGGGCAGGACATCCTTGCCCGCGTGCGATCTTTGCCCGGGGTGGAGGACGCCAGTTCCGTTCACTTCCTCCCGATGACGGGCTTCGTGTCCGGCTCGTGCTTTTCGCGAGCCGACCGGCCAGAGCCTGCGCCGGGGATGGCTCCCAATGCGGATTTCCTTATCGTGAGCCCACGGTATTTCGCGGTGATGCGCATACCGATGATCGCCGGGCGCGACTTCAACGAGCACGACCGCATGGGAACCGAGCCGGGAATTGTCGTGAACGAGGCATTCGCCCGGCGCTTTTACCCGAACGAAGACCCAATCGGCAAGCGGCTCAACCTTTGCTGGAACGTTCCGGAGGGCGCCATCATCGGTGTAACAGCAAACGCCCGGCAGGCCTCGCTGACGGTGACGCCGTACGAGACCATCTTCCTCGATCAGGCGCAGACGCCCATGTATTTCGGCGCACTGGTGATCCGCACCGCGCTGCCGCCGTCGGCCATGGCGCGTGCCGCGGAGGACGCCGTTCATGCCGTCGATCCGGACCAGGCCATCTCTCATGTGGAGACGATGGAAGACGTTGTCTCGGAATCGGTGGCGCGGCCGCGGCTGGAATCGGTGCTGCTGGGCATCTTCGCGGCCATCGCCCTGGTGCTGGCCATCATCGGGTTGTATGGCGTGCTCGCGTATGTGGTGACGCAGCGGACGCGGGAGATCGGCATTCGCATGGCCCTGGGCGCGGATTCGTCGCGGCTGGTGCGAGAGATACTTGGCCACGGGCTGGGTTTGATGCTGGCGGCGATCGCCGCCGGCCTCATCCTCGCGCTGGCGCTGACACGCTACATCGGATCTCTGCTCTACGACGTCAAGCCGACCGACCCGCCGACGTTCATCGCCGCGTGCGTGGCCTTGCTCGCCGCCGGTCTGGTTGCTTCGTGGCTGCCGGCGCGGCGGGCGGCCGCTGTGGACCCCATGCGCTCGTTGCGCTGGGAATAGGCTGGCGCGGAATTCCAAACCTGCCCGACTGAGATAAGATGACTGTGCTCCATGACCAGGCTCTGTCTCTTCCTCACGAGCGCGCTGGCGATGGCCGCGGCGCCGCCCATCACCGTGAACCCGGACACCGCCGGTGTCGCCATGCACAATGGCGGTGAGACGCTGCGACTCTCGGTTTGCGGGCCGACATTGATTCACGTGGTCGCCGGCCCGGGCGAACTTCGCGCCGCGTCGCCCGCCGAGCCGTGGATCGTC
>CAYVPZ010000571.1:0-3742 GCA_964453955.1 uncultured Solibacteraceae bacterium
GCGGAAGCCGGTCCCGCAGCCGGGGCAGCCGGTGCCCTGGTCGCCCAGCGAGCTGGAAGGCCGCCTCGGATCGCGCATCCTGCCCGAGTGGATGGATGTGGTGAACGATCCGAAGCAGAGCGAATGGCACGGCAGCACGTTGCTGGGCCACTACGATATCGACGACGAGGGCGTGGCGGCCGAACCGCTGGTGGTGGTGGATAAGGGCGTGCTGAAGGGTTTCCTGCTGACACGCACGCCGGTGAAGAAGGGGCTGGAGGCTTCCAACGGCGCCGCTCGTCTTCCCGGCCGGGACGGCGCCAGCGGCGCGGGACTGGGGAATCTGTTCATCCAGGCCTCCACCACGGCTCCCCTCGCCGAGCTGAAGAAGAAGCTGATCGCGCTTTGCCAGGAGCGGCAGAAGCCGTACGGAATTCTGGTGCGCGAGATCGACTTTCCCACTTCCGCCAATGGCGAGGATCTGCAGCGAATGCTGGCGGCCATGGAGCGGTCCGGCGGGGGATCGCGGCCCGTGCCGCCGCCCATTCAGGCTTACCGCGTGTACCTGGACGGGCGCGAGGAACTGATTCGCGGCGTTCGCTTCCGCGGCGTCTCCACGCGAAGTTTTCGCGACATCGTGGGCGCCTCCGACGAGGCTGCCGTCTTCAACTATCTGGACAACAACGCGCCATTTGCCATGATGGGCGCGGGCGGGTACGTCAGCGACTCCACCGTGGTTTCCCCCGGCGTCCTGTTCGACGAACTGGAACTGGAGCCGGTGGAGGAGGAAGAGCCGAGGATTCCCCTGGTGGGGCCGCCTCCGCGCTAGCCGGCCATGCGCATTCTGAGCCGTTCCATTTTTCGCGAAGTGCTCTCCAGCGCGATACTGGGCGCGGCCCTGTTCACCTTCGTTCTGTTTCTGCAGCGGATGAGCAAGCTGTTCGAGCTGATGGTGCGCAGTTCGGCGCCGCCGGCCACCGTGGCCAAGTTGTTTCTGCTGGCCATTCCGTTTACTCTTAACTTCACCATTCCCCTGGGTGTTCTGGTGGGCACGCTCATCGCGCTCAGCCGGATGGCCGGCGACGGCGAGATCACCGCCATGCGCGCGGCCGGGGTTCCCAGCCGCGTGGTGATTGCGCCCGTGCTGGTGCTGGCCACTCTGGGGTTCCTGCTCACCGGGTTCGCCCGGCTATGGCTGACCCCGTGGTCGCTGTTTCAAACCGATCGCGCGCTGAATCGCATGGTGGCGGCGCAGCTTACCGCCGACGTCCAGCCGCACGTATTCTACGAGCAGTTCCCCAACACCATCCTGTACGTGGGCGACGTGATTCCGGTGGGTGCGGTGTTTCGCTGGCGCAACATCTTCATCGCCGACCTGACCCCGCCGGACAGCCGGAAATCGCAGGGGCACGAGAGCGGCGAACTCCCGCGCATCACCGTGGCCACCGAAGCGCTGGCGGTGCCCGACGTGCCGCACAACCGCATCCAGCTTTCCATGCAGAGCGGCAACACCTACGACGTGGGCAAGAGCGTCGCCGATTTTTACTCCACCCGCTTCCAGCGCGGCGAGGATCTGCTGCAGGCGCAAAAACCCGAGGATGTCAAAATCATCCGCAGCGTCACCGAGCTGGACACGCGCCCGTTGTACCGGCTGGCGTACAAGACGCGGGACGTCGATCCGTTGAAGCGCATCGAGGCGCGCATCGAGTTTCACGAGCGTCTGGCGTTCCCGCCCGCATGCATTCTGCTGGCGCTGCTGGGCATCCCCCTGGGGGTCTACTCGCGGCGCGGCGGCAAGTCCACGGCGTTCGTGCTGACCATCGCTCTGGCTTTTCTGTACTACATGGGATTGATCACCATGATCGGGCTGGCCCGCCAGAAGACTCTGCCCATCGGCCTGGCCGTGTGGACGCCCGATATTGTATTCGCGCTGATCGGACTGTTTCTGCTGCTGCGCCTCGACCTTCCCGGCGACCGCGACTGGATGTCCATGGTGCGCGGGTGGTACACGTCGCTGATCGAGAGCCTGCGCGGCGTGGTGCCGGCCAGCCCGGGCGAGGCGCCCGCGCGGCTGTTCCTGCGCATTCCCTTTCTTCCGCAACTGGTGGACACTTACGTTCTGTCGAGCTTCCTGTTCTATTTCCTGGTGCTGCTGGCCAGTCTGGTGACCATGGCCGAGGTGTTCACTTTCTTCGAGCTGCTGAGCGACATCATTCGCAATCACATCGCCATGTCGCGGGTGGGCGAATACCTGTTCTTCCTGGCGCCCCATCTGATCTACGATTCCACGCCGGTCAGCGTGCTGGTGGCGGTGCTCATCTGCCTGGGGCTGCTCACCAAATACAACGAGGTCACGGCGTTCAAAGCCTGCGGGGTCAGCCTGTACCGCCTGTCCATTCCGATCCTGGTGGCCTCGACCGCGCTCAGCGGCGCGCTGTTCGCCTTCGATCACTACTATGTGCCGGGCGCCAACAAGCGGCAGGACGCCATCCGCAACGAGATCAAGGGACGTCCCCCGCAGAGCTCCGAGCGGCCCGACCGCAAGTGGATTCTGGGGGGCCGGGGAACCCGCATCTACTACTACAAGTATTTCGATCCGCGCCAGCGCGTGATGGCCGGCGTCAACGTCTACGAAGTCGACCCGGCCACCTTCCGCCTGGTGCGCTACATCGCCGCGGAGCGCGCGCACTGGGAGCCCGGACTCAACCTGTGGGTCTTTGAAAATGGCTGGAGCCGCGATACCGCCGTCAATGGCGACACCCTGAACGACTTCTCCGGCCGCGTGGCCAGCTTCGCCGAGCTCAACGAGGGACCCGACTACTTCCTCAAGGAAGTGGTGCCCTCCAAGCAGATGAACTTCCAGCAACTGGCCGATTACATCGGCGAGTTGCAGCAGGGCGGCTTCGACACCATCAGCCTGCAGGTGCAGTTCTACCGGAAGTTCTCGGTGCCGCTGTTCGCGCTGATCATGGCCATGATCTCCATACCGTTTGCGTTCCTTACCGGGAACCGGGGGGCCATGGCCGGCGTGGGGGTGAGCCTGGGCATCGCCTTCGCCTACTGGTCGGTCAGCGCCCTGTTCGAGCAGGTGGGGAACGTGAACCTGATGCCCGCCGCCGCGGCCGCCTGGTCGCCGGATGCCTTATTCGCCCTGGCCGGCCTTTACTTCTACTCGCGCATGAACACCTGAGCGCGCCGCTCGGGTATTCACGCACCCGCTAAAGCCCGCTACCTCGCCTGCCGATGGCTCATCTGGACGCTGTCCTCGCCATCGATGTCTGTCATCGCCACGCCATCGGTCCCGCAAGGGGCCGTTCAGCAAGCCGGCGCCGCCCCCGCGAGCGCGCTGCCCGGTTTACTGCGCAGACTTCTGCTGCCGTCCTTCGCCGACTGCTTCTTTGTGGCGCTGCTGGGCTGGATCTTCATGGCCGGCTCGGGGGGCTGGAGCGCCCTTCTGGCCGACGGCGACATCGGCTGGCACATCCGCGCCGGCCAGTATATTCTCAGCACGCACTCGGTACCGCACGCGGATTTGTTTTCGTTCTCCCGTGCGGGGCAGCCGTGGTTTGCCTGGGAGTGGCTGGCTGACATCGTCTTCGCGCTCTTGTACGGCGCCGCGGGTCTGAAGGGCGTGGTCCTGCTGGCCGGGCTTCTGATCGCGGCGTTCGGCACCATGCTGGTCCGGTATATGGTGTGGCGGGGGGCCAGCGTGCCGATTGCGGTGGTGGTGTGCCTGGTGGCCGTCGGCGCTTCGAGCGTGCAC
>CAYVPZ010000572.1:0-3733 GCA_964453955.1 uncultured Solibacteraceae bacterium
TGCGCGGCTCGGGGCTGGCGGAACTGGAAATCGACGGCGGAGACAACGTGATCACAGGATCGAAGACCGTGCAAGTGGAAGTGAAGGAATGACCAGCGCACAGGACGCGGCGACGTCCACCCTGAGAGATCCGAAACCGGGCGGGGCTGCGTCCGTTGTGCGCGGCTTGATGAAGGCGCTGTTGCCTGTGGCATGCGCCGCCGCCTTGTCGCTGGGCGCCGCAACCACCACGACGTGGGAACTGAACTCCTGGCAGGATCTGGTGCGCGGGCGCTTCGATGGCGTCGCGCTCGACCGCGACGGCCGCCTGACGCTGGCGCCGGAAATGACGCCGGTGTTCACCTCCGGCCAGCCGGCCATCTGGAGCGTTGCTTTAGGGCCGGACGGCGCGGTGTATGCCGGCACGGGCAATCGCGGACGCGTCTATCGCATAGCGCTGGACGGTACGTCGTCGGTGGCGTGGACCGCGGACCAGCCCGAAGTGTTCGCCGTCACGGTTGCGCCGGATGGGCGCGTGTACGCAGCCTCGTCGCCCGATGGCAAGCTGGTCCGGATCGAAAATGGCAAGGCCGTCGACGTCTTCGCGCCCAAAGCGAAATACATCTGGGCGGTGGCGGCGGCGCCCGATGGCTCGCTGTTTATCGGGACGGGTGTGCCCGGTAACGTGTATCGCGTGGACCCCTCCGGAGCCAGCGAGCTGTGGTACGAGACCGGGCAGGAGCACGTCACCTCCCTCGCCTTCGACCGCCAGGCAAGGCTGCTGGCGGGCACCGAGCCGAACGGCATCCTGTACCGGATCGGCGCGAAGGGGAAGGCGTTCGCGCTGTATAGCGCCGCCTTGCCGGAGATCCGTACCATCGTGGCGGGCGCCGATGGAACCATCTATGCGGCGGCCATGGGCGGCTCCGTCGCCGCGCGCGGCGCCGCGCAGATGCCTGTCTCCATCGCCTCCAGCGTGGCCGGGGCCGCAACCTCCTCCACCTCCGTCACCGTGACCGACTCTTCCGCGCAGGCCGGGCCCGATATGAAGGTGGCGCCGAAACAGGCGGCGGCGCCCCAGACCGTACAGCAGGTTCTGCCGTCGCTGCCGGTGGTGGAAACGCCGGGCGTGGATAAATCGGCTGTTTATCGCATTAATCCGGATAATACCGTCGAAACGGTCTGGAGTTCGAAGGAAGAGAACATCTACGATCTGGTAGTGCGGCCGGACGACTCGCTGCTGGTGACCACCGATGCGCAGGGACGCATCTATCGCCTGCTGAAGAACGGCAAGGCGGCGCTGATCGCGCAAACCGGCGAAGGCGAGGGGACGCGATTGCTGGCCACGCCGGCGGGCCTGCTGGCGGCCACCGCCGAGACCGGCCGCCTGTTCCGCCTCACCGAGCGGAAGAAAGCCAGCGGCGTCTACGAATCGCCGGTGCACGACGCGGGGGCGGTGGCCCGCTGGGGCCGCATCTGGTGGCGCGATGGCGGCCACCCGAGCGGCGTCACCTTCGAGACGCGAGCCGGCAACTCGGCCCGCCCGGACAATACCTGGAGCGACTGGCAGCCGTTGCGCGCCAGCGCCGACATCCAGCGCATCGAGAGCCCCAACGCCCGCTACATCCAGTGGCGGGCCACGCTCGGCGGCGATGCCACGCTCGAAAACATTTCCGTTTCCTACCTGCCGCAGAACTCGCCGCCGGTGGTCCGCAGCATCGTGGTGAGCACCCAGGCGGGCGCGCAGAGCTCCGCGCAGAAGGCGGCCAGCGCGGCCAGCACGTCCACCAACGCCAGCTTCTCGGTGACCGTCACCGACACCGGCGAGGCCGCGCCGCCAACCTCCCAGGGCACGCCGACGCAGACGCTCTCGCGCGCGGGCAATTCGCAAATCCTGGTCTCCTGGCAGGCCGACGACCCCGACGGCGACAAGCTGGTGTACAGCGTTTGGTTCCGCGGCGAGGACGAGAGCGAGTGGAAGCTGCTGCGCGCGAATCTCTTCGAGAACACGCTGCTGCTGGACAACGACGCCTTCGCCGACGGGCGCTATTTGTTCCGCGTGCTCGCCTCCGACCGGCCGTCGAACGGGCCCGACAGCGCCCGCGAATCCGACCTGGTGAGCTCGCCGGTGCTGATCGACAATACGCCGCCCACGGTGACGGTGACCGGAGGGCGGCGCAGCAGCGACACGGCCGACATCGACGTGGACGCCCGCGACTCCGCCTCATCCCTGCGGCGCTGCGAGTACTCGGTGGACGCCGGGCCGTGGATGCCGGTGGAGGCCGTGGACGGCATCACCGATACCCCGCACGCGCAGTTTCACATTCACGTGCTGCATCTGAGCCCCGGCGAGCATCTGGTGGCCATCCGCGTCTACGACACGGCAGGGAACGCGGGCCTGGCCAAGTGGGTGGCGCGGTAAGTAACTACTCGTCCCGCAACGTATTCGCCGGATTCAACCGCGTAATCGCCAGCGCGGGAATCAAACTGGCGGCGGCGGCAACACCCAGCAGGGTGGCGCCCACCAGGGCGAGGGTGGGCCCGTCCACGTCGGCGATGCCGAACACCGCGCTGGCGAGCGCGTGGACGCTGAACACCGCCAGCAGCGCCCCGGCCACAACCCCCGCCGCCGCCAGCGCAATGCCCGGAAGAGCCAGGGTCAGGATGGCGCGGCCGAGCGAGGCTCCCAGGGCCATGCGGATGCCCAGTTCCCGCCTGCGCTGGGCCACCGAAGTGGCAATCAGCGCGTAGACCCCCACGGTGGCCAGCAGCAGCGCCAGCCCCGCCAGAGAGCCGAGCAGAATCGTCTGGAATCGCTGCCCGAGCAGCGAGTGGTTACGAATGTCCACCGGGCTCTGGAAGGAGGCGAACGGAAGCAGCGGGTCGGTGTGTTCCATCGCTCCGCGCAGGGCCGCGACCACCGCTTCCCGCGGCCCCGGCGAGCGCACAATCCAGCTCGGAGAGTACCACGTGTGCACAAGCTGCAGGAACGCGTCGTCCAACTGCGTGGCGGGCACGAAAAGATCGGCCTCCCCGGCCAGCGGAGCGCTGGTGCTCCAGCCGGGCCGTTGTTCGACGTCGCCCACCACCCCGACGATCTGGCGCGGCGTTTTTTCTCCTGCCATCAGCACCACCGTCCCCAGCGGCGGCCCCTCGTTGGCGTATTGCCGCACAAACGCCTGGTTGACGATGGCCACCGGCGCGGAGTTGGCCTTGTCGCGCGCGTCGAAATCGCGGCCCGCCAGCAACGGAATGCGCAGCGATTGAAAATATCCGGGCGTGATGTAGTTCTCCGATGTGATGGCCGGTTGGGCGCCGGCGCCGATGTCCCGGCTCCGCCAAAAGCCGTTGTTGAGCCAGCGCTCATAGGGAACGCTGAGCCCCACCGCGGCGCTCTCCACGCCGGGCAGCGCGCGCAACCGCTCGAGCGTTTCCGCGAACAAGCGATTGGCCCCTGCGGAAGTCTTGTAGCGCGCGTCCTGCAGGGAGAGGCTGGCGGTCACCACATGCGCGCCATCGAATCCGGGCGAAAGGCGCAGCAGGTGCAGGAACGTCTGCGTCATCAGGCCGGCGCCCACCAGCAGCACCATCCCCATGGCCACTTCGGCGAACACCAGCACCCGGCGCGGCCATCGCGACGAGCTGCCCGCGACGCCGCGCCCGCCGTCGGTCAATTGAGCGCGCACGGCCAGCCGCGCTGCCCGGATGGCCGGCAAAAGCCCGAACACCAGGCTGGTCACGACGGACAGGATCG
>CAYVPZ010000573.1:0-3722 GCA_964453955.1 uncultured Solibacteraceae bacterium
TCGAGAATCGGGATCTTCTCGATGTGCCCCTGGTACACGTAGGTCATCTTGCACTGGGCGGCGCGGACGGCGGTGGCCGGCGACACGCGCCCGCTGATCACCCCGGTCTTGATGCCCATCCAGCTCATCCACTGCAGGGCGATGCCATCCTGGGAGTCGAACCCCTTCGTCTCGACCATGTTGCCGGCGGCGTCCGGAACGTTGTACAGCCGGCCATCGGTGAGCACGCCGTCCACGTCCATCAGCAGCAGCCGGACGCGCGCCGCCAGTTCGTCAATGGAAGCCATAATGGAAAGGTGGTGGAGAGAATTGCCGGGAACATCTCTCGTTATAACATGTTCCCCGCCGGGGCCCGGGTGGGCGTGGCCGTATCGGGCGGCGCCGATTCGGTGTGTCTGCTGTATGTGCTGGTCGAGCTGGCCCCGCGCTGGAACCTGCACCTGCGGGTGATCCATGTGGAGCATGGCATCCGCGGGGAGGCGTCTCGGGCCGATGCCGGCTTCGTGGGGGGGCTGGCGGCCGGGCTGGGCCTGCCCTTTCTGTGCCGGACCGCCGACGTTCCCGCCGCAGCCGAGGAGAGTCGCGATAATCTGGAGCAGGCCGCCCGCCGCATCCGGCACGAATTCTACCGGGAGCTGGCCGGCGGGGGCGCCGTGGACCGGGTGGCCACGGGCCACACCCGCAACGACCAGGCCGAGACGGTGCTGTATCGAATCCTAAGAGGATCAGGGGTTTCCGGGCTGTCGGGCATCCGCGCGGTGACTTCCGACGGCGTGGTTCGCCCGCTTCTTTCCCTCTGGCGGCGGGATGTGGAAGACTGGCTTCGCGAGCGGCACATCGGGTGGCGCGAGGACGAAACCAACGCCGAACTGTCCTTCGCCCGCAACCGTATTCGCCACCAGCTTTTGCCGCTTCTTCGCGCCGGGTACAATCCGCGCATCGACGAAACCCTTGCACGGATGGCCACGCTGGCGGCCGACGATGAGCGGTATTGGGAGGCTCTGGTGGGGGACGTGCCCCACACCTTCGAGGTCAGCCGCATTTCTTCCGCGCCGCCCGCGCTGGCGCGCCGCATCGTCCGCCGGGCTATCGAACAGGTGAAAGGCGACCTGCGGCAGATCGATTTCGCGCACGTGGAGGCCATTCTGGAACTGGCCCGCTCCACCGAGGGAAGCGGCCGGTTGCAGGTGCCGGGGGTCGATGTTCTTCGGTCCTTCGACTGGATCCGCTTTCGGGCGCTGCGGGAGGAGGGCGAACCGCGGCCGCGCTTCTCCTGGCCGGTCGCTCCGCCCTGCACCATCGAGTGGCCGGGAGGAGGGGCTATTTCCTTCGAGATTCAGTGGAATGGGTGTGATAAATTGGAGACTGGATTGGACTGGCCTGAGATATCGCGCTTGCCCGCAATGGAGTTGCGCAACTGGAGGCCCGGCGACTGCTATCGCCCGGCCGGCCGGAGCAGCGAACAGAAAATCAAGCAAATGTTTCAGGAGGCGCGCGTTCCGCTGTGGAAGCGGCGGGAGTGGCCGGTGCTGGCAGCCGCGGGCCGGGTACTCTGGTCGCGGCAATTCGGGCCGGCCGCCGAATTCGCCGTTACGGCGGAGTCGGCCAGCCGTCTCTCCATTTGTGAGACAAATATTCCGGTTGGATGAATCTGGTTCGGGGCAAATGCCGTCTTATGGAGTAGGCGCCTGGCGCGGGTCAGCCGGGGCGCGGGAGAACAAATGAATTCGAATGTGAAGACTCTGGTTCTATGGCTGGTCATCATCATGGTGGTGGTGATGCTGTGGGCGGTGGTGCGCACGGGACACGGGCAAAGCCCCCGGGACGTTACCTACACCGACCTTATGAACCAGGCGGACCAGGGAAGAATCCAGTCGGTGGTCATTTCCGGCAACGAGCTGCACGGTAAGTATAAGGACACCGGCGAGGAGCTGCACGCCATCATTCCGTCGCCCGCTTACGAGCCGATGATCGACAAGTTGTCGGCCAAGGGCGTGGCCGTGAAGTTCGAGAAGGAAACCAGCGGGAACTGGGTCTCCATCCTGATCAACGCCATCCCGTTCGTGCTGCTGCTGGGCTTCTGGATCTTCATGATGCGGCAGATGCAGAGCGGCGGAAACAAGGCCCTGAGCTTCGGCAAGAGCCGCGCGCGGCTGCACTCTTCGCAGCAGAAGAAAGTGACCTTCAAGGACGTGGCCGGCGTGGAAGAGGCCAAGGAAGAGCTGACCGAAATCATCGAGTTCCTGAGAGAGCCGCAGAAATTCCAGAAACTGGGCGGGCGCATTCCCAAGGGCGTGCTGCTGGTGGGGCCTCCCGGAACCGGCAAAACCCTGCTGGCGCGGGCCATCGCGGGCGAGGCCAACGTACCGTTTTTCTCCATTTCCGGTTCGGATTTCGTGGAAATGTTCGTGGGCGTGGGCGCCAGCCGCGTGCGCGATCTGTTCGAGCAGGGCAAAAAGAACGCCCCGTGCATCATCTTCATCGACGAAATCGACGCGGTGGGCCGTCATCGCGGCGCCGGGCTGGGCGGCGGTCATGACGAGCGCGAACAGACCCTGAATCAGTTGCTGGTGGAGATGGACGGCTTCGAATCGAACGAAGGGGTGATCCTGGTGGCGGCGACGAACCGTCCCGACGTGCTGGACCCGGCTCTTCTGCGGCCTGGCCGTTTCGACCGGCGCGTGGTGGTGGACCGCCCCGATGTCCGCGGACGCGAGAGCATTCTGAAGGTGCACACCAAGAAGACCCCGCTGGCCGACGATGTGGAGCTTTCCGTGATCGCCCGCGGCACGCCCGGTTTCGCCGGCGCCGACCTGGCCAATCTGGTGAACGAGGCCGCACTGGTGGCCGCGCGCCAGAACCGCAAGGTTGTCACCATGTTCGACTTCGAACTGGCCAAGGACAAAGTGCTGATGGGCGTGGAGCGCAAATCGCTCATCATCAGCGAGAAGGAGAAGCGCATGACGGCTTATCATGAAGCCGGCCACGCGCTGGTGGCGGCCATCCTGCCCAACTCCGACCCGCTGCACAAGGTGACCATCATCCCGCGCGGCATGGCCCTGGGCATCACCATGCAGTTGCCGGAGAACGACAAGCTCTCGCACAGCAAGGATTATCTGGAGTCGCGTCTGGCCATCCTGATGGCCGGCCGCATTGCCGAGGAGAAGTTCACGCACCAGGTGACCACGGGCGCCGGAAACGACATCGAGCGGGCCACCGATCTGGCGCGCAAGATGGTGTGCGAGTGGGGCATGAGCGATCTGGGCCCGATGAGTTTCGGCAAGAAGGAAGAGCAGATTTTCCTGGGCCGCGAAATCGCCCAGCATCGCGATTACAGCGAAGAGACGGCCATCCGCATCGACGAGCAGGTGCGCAAGTTCATCGACGATTCTTACAAGCGCGCGCGCCAGGTGATCGAAGAGCGGGCTGACGGGCTGGTGCGAATCGCCGAGGCGCTGCTGGAGCGCGAGGTTCTGGACGGCGCCGAAGTGTTCCTGCTGATTGAGGGCAAGGAGCTTCCGGCCGTCAACACCAAACCGCCCGCGGCGCCGGCGGGCGAGGGCGAGAAGGGCATGGCGATCCGTCCGGAGACCAGGCCGTTGCCGCCTCCGGGATTGCTTGGCGGGAACCCTCAGCCGGCGTGATTCCCCCGTTCCCCGTCTACCTGTTTGACGTGGACGGCACGCTGGTGGACTCGGCCGCGGACATCTGCGGCGCGGTTC
>CAYVPZ010000574.1:0-3722 GCA_964453955.1 uncultured Solibacteraceae bacterium
GATTGGCGCGGACCCGGCCACCATGTATTCGGCAATCCTGCCGCTGCCGCCCGATCTGGACGAGATGATGATCGCGGGCTTCCTGCGCGGCAGGCCGGTGGAGATGGCGAAGTGTGAAACCTGCGATCTCGATGTTCCCGCCAACGCCGAGATCGTGCTGGAAGGGTACGTGGACATCGGCGACCTGCGCCGCGAGGGGCCCTTTGGCGACCACACCGGTTTCTACTCGCTGGACGACGATTACCCGGTGTTTCACGTCACCTGCGTCACCCAGCGCAAAGACCCCATTTACGCCACCACCATCGTGGGCCCTCCACCGATGGAAGATTTCTACATGGGGAAGGCCATCGAGCGGATCTTCCTGCCGCTCATGCGCCTGCAACTGCCCGAGGTGCGCGACATCTGCATGCCCGCAGAGGGCATCTTCCACAACCTGATCCT
Organism: uncultured Solibacteraceae bacterium; assembly: GCA_964453955.1. Lineage (GTDB taxonomy): Bacteria > Acidobacteriota > Terriglobia > Bryobacterales > Bryobacteraceae > CAWACP01. The sequence continues at coordinate 442 of CAYVPZ010000574.1, forward strand.
CGTCTCCATTCGCAAGTCTTATCCGCTGCATGCGCGCAAGGTGATGCACGCCATCTGGGGGTTGGGCCAGGCCATGTTTAGTAAGTGCATTGTTGTGGTGGACGAGGACGTGGACGTGCAGAACGTTCGCGAAGTAGTTTGGAAGGCGCTGAATAACATCGATCCGCAGCGCGACATCGAGTTTGTCATGGGACCGGTGGATTCGCTGGACCACTCCAGCCGCCTGCCCAATTACGGCTCGAAGATGGGTGTGGACGCCACGCGTAAGTGGCCCTCGGAAGGCTTCACGCGGCCCTGGCCCGACGTGATTCGCATGTCCCCGGAAGTGCAGGCGCGCGTCGATGACTTATGGAAAAAAGCGGGCCTAAAGTAACTGCCCGCAGACTTACAGCATGACGGCGAGGCCCGCGGAAATCTCCGTCTGACGAATCCATCCGCTCGCCCCGGGCAGGCCGAACGGTTTGCCGTTAGCGAACTGGTAAACATCGATGCGGACCCCGAGCGGTCCCTTGAGCCGTATCTTCACGCCGCCCCCGTAGTTAATGCCGAACTTGTTGTTGGCCTGGCCGAGCTGCACCGACGATCCTGGCGGCTCATAATTGCTGAAGTGCACGCCAACCGCGCCGAACGGGCGGATGCGCGAACCCTGCGGCGTCGCATAGCCGAGGAAATCGTAAAAGCCCTGGTGGATGGCCATGCCGCCCAGACTCTGCGCTCCCTGCGATCCGCCGGTGAGATCGAATGCCGCCGCATTCAAGTTCGTGCGGTTATAGGCATAACCCACCTCCTGGCCCAGAAACACCCATGTGTTCAGGGTGGCGCGGAACGCAATGTTGAAGCCGCTGTTGAGCGAGTAAGTGGATGTTGTGGATGTTCCGGCGCCCCCGGTGATCACGTTGGAAGCGATCTGCCCCAGGCTGGCGTTCGTTTGCAACGATTCTCCCACGCTGAGGGAGCCTTCAAACGACTGCCCGAAGGCCAGCCAGGAACAGCCCGCCAGCAAAATGGACAACAACGGGAAGCGCGACATAGACGAATAAGATGCGGCGCGCGCGGTTCGCGTTACGCAGGATCGAGCGAGACGCCGCTTCCGCGCCGCTCCAGCCAGCGCTCCAGGATCAGCAGATACCAAAGCTGGACCGGCAACAAACCTTCGCGCTCGGCCTGTTCCACCGCTGGCTTCATGCGGCCCGCCTGTATCCAGCCGACGCGTTCGAGCAAAGTCGGCCTTGCAAGAAGATCCAGGGAACTGCGCCAGCGTTTCGCCAGCCAGCGCTCCACGGGCACCGTAAAGCCCTGTTTCCCGCGCGCGGCCACCCGCGGACTCACCCGCCTCCTGACGATTTCACGCAGCACCGCCTTGCTCTGCCCGCCGTGATAACGCAGCTCGTAAGGCAGTGTCGCGCCGAATTCCCAGATCACCTGATCGAGCAGCGGAGAGCGCGCCTCCACGGCGTGGTGCATGGTGCCCCCATCCACCTTCGGCATAAACTCGCCGGTGAAGTGCGTGCGCCGGTGGTATTCGAGCACGTCGGAGAGCAGGCTTCGCGCCGATTCGAAGCTCGGCTCCATCTCGCGCTGGCGCAGCCCGACTCCCTTCAGCCGGTCGCCGAAGAACGACCGCGCCTCATACCACGGCAATCCGTCGTGCGCCCGCGCGTGGCCACTCAGGCCCATGGTGCTGTAATCCATCAGACTGCGGAAGCGGCGCATGATCCCGGAGGCGGGAATCGCCGGCCGGATGGCCTTCCAAAGCGCGGGAGCGAAACAAGGCAGATGCCGCGCCACGCGCCGGGCGATCCAGGCGTGCCGCATGAACGGGTATCCGAGGAAGATGTCGTCGCCGCCATCGCCGGTCAGCAGCACCGTGGCCGAGGCTTTCACCGCTTTCGAAACCAGCAGAATCCCCTGCGCCGAGTGCGCGGCGAACGGCTCGCTGTAGCTCTCGATCATCTCGTCGATCAGCGTGGGCGCGCGTTCCGGAAGCGGAACAATGTGGTGAGGGACGCCCAGTATCCGCGCCGTCTCGCGCGCGGCGGCCGACTCGTCTTCGGAATCGCCGGGCGCGGCGACGGTGTACGCGCCGATATTGGCGTTCGCCTTCGCCATGGCCCAGCAGATCAGCGCCGAATCGATGCCGCCGCTCAACAGAACGCCGACCGGCACATCCGCGCGCAGGCGCAGACGCACGGCCTCGATCACCAGCCGTTCCGTCTCTTCCACCGCCTCGTCGAACGTGATGGCGGTGTCGAAGTGCCGCGGCAGGTCCCAGTAACGGCGCTCCCGGAATTCGCCATCGCGCCATTCCAGTATCGTCGCCGGCGCCAGTTTGCGGACGCCATCGAATATCGCGCGCTCGTCGGTGACGAAGCCATACTCCAGAAACTCCAGCACCGCCTCCGCTTTCATGCCGCCCGTCATGCCCGCCGCGCTGAGAGCGTCGATCGTGGACGCGAACGCAATCTGCTGGCCGCGTCGCGAATACACCAGCGGCTTAACGCCCAGGCGGTCGCGCACCAGGAACAATATGCGGCGCGGCTGGTCCCAGATCGCAAATGCGAACATCCCGCGGATGCGCTGGACCAGTCGATCGATGCCCCACTCCCGATAGCCTTCCAGCAGCACCTCGGTATCGCACCGCGAGCGAAACACGCAGCCGCGAGCTTCCAGTTCCTTGCGGAGTTCGAGGAAGTTGTAGATGCAGCCGTTGAAAACCAGGCCGATCTCGCCGTCGGCCGAGCTCATGGGCTGGCGGCCGGCTTCGCTCAAATCGAGAATCGCCAGACGCCGGTGTCCCAGCGCGGCATCGGGCCAAACATCGAGTCCTTCGCCGTCCAGACCGCGCAGACGCAAAGCGCTCACCATCGCCCGCGTCGCGCGCCGAGCTACATCAGGCTGCCCCGGAGCGACAAAACCGGCGATCCCGCACATCCACCATCACCCGCCAATATAGAGGCCGCGGGCGTCTTTGATTCTCCTGGAAGAGTGCGCTCGATTTGACGGGCCTGGCGATCTGCTCGCGCTGCTCCTAATCCTCCACCAGGATCACAGTGATTTCTCCCGGCCCGTGCACGCCGCGAACCAGGATCTGTTCGATATCGGCCGTGCGGCTGGGCCCCGTAATCAGGACCATGGAGCTGGTCGCATCGGCGGGTGTGGGAACGCGCAGCAGCAGCTCGTCCAGATCCTCAAGCAGACGCGAAACGGGCGCCACCGCGATATGTGCAGGTGGCAACAGAGACACCAGCCGCGATTCCCCGGCCCCGCAGATCATCACCAGC
>CAYVPZ010000575.1:0-3711 GCA_964453955.1 uncultured Solibacteraceae bacterium
GCGCTGCCGCCGGCTTGAAACGCGAGCACGCGCGTCGAACCCGCCGCGAGCACGAACAGCAACGCCAGACGCTGGTCCGGGATCTCCGCATCGGTCGCCGCGGCATCCAGCCCTTCGGCCATCACCTGCAACCGATCGGCCGCAATCTCATCCCGGCGCCGTCCGCGGGCGTGATCGATGCTCTTGCGCCGGGCCACGGTCAGCAGCCACGCCTCCGGGTTGGCGGGGCAGCCATTCCGCGGCCAGTCCACCAGCGCCGCGGCGAACGCTTCCGAGAGGGCGTCTTCGGCGGCCGCGACATCCCGCGTGCGCGCCGCGAGAAAGGCCACCAGCTTGCCGTAGCTGCGGCGAGCCACCGCGTCCGCCGCGATGCGCGCACCGCGTTCGCCGGGGGTCATCCGTTCAGGCCGCGGCCGCCATGTCCCAAAGTGGGCGCACCTCCACCACGCCGTGACCCGCGGCCGGGCACCGCGCTGCCCACGCGAGCGCGGCGTCCAGATCAGCCACCTCAATCAGGAAGTAGCCGCCCAGTTGCTCCTTCGAGTCCGCGTACGGCCCATCCAGCACCTGCGGCTTTCCGTCCGCCAGCCGTACTGTGGTCGCGGCCGAACTCGGCTGCAGGCGGTTCGAGCCCTTCAGAACGCCCGCCTTGGTCAGTGCCTCGCCGTAGGCCATATAGGCCGCCATTCCCTGTTCCTGTTCGGCTTTGGTCAGCTCCTGCCAGCCGGACTCCCTCACATAGGCCATCAGAATAAACTGCATTGCGTAGTCTCCGTTTCGCGATAGTAGGCGGTGGTCATAACGCCGCCACTACCATGACGCTCGAGCCACGCACGATTTGGACAATGTGTGGCAGGATTCTCAATCCGAGCGCAGCGCCTGCATCACGTCCACGCGGGCCGCCCGCGCGGCCGGCACCACGGACGCAATCACCGCGGCCAGCATCAGCACCAGCGCGGAAGCGGCCACCGGCAGAACGCCCGGCGTTTTCAAGGCCCCCAGATAGTTGCCCGCCAGTTGCGCCAGCCCGTACCCGCATATCGCGCCCACGGCAAGGCCGCCCATGGCCATCACCGCGCCCTGCGCAATCACCCCCGCCAGCAGGTGCCGGGGCTGCGAGCCCACCGCCAGCCGTATGCCGAACTCCCGCGTGCGCCCGCTCACCGAGAACGCCAGCACGCCCGCGACGCCCACCACCGCGATCAACAGCGCCACCCCGGCGAAAATGCCGAAAACCACCGCGTTGAGCCGGTCCGGCGTCAGCACCTCCGCGCGCACGTCTTCCAGCGTGGCGGCGTGTTCCACCACCTGGTCCGCGGACATGTCGTGAACGATGCGCGTGATCGGCGTCACCAGCGCGTATGGATCCGAGTTCGCGTGAACGAACAAGCGCCCGGCCCAGCTGGCCTGCTGATCGGCCGGCTGATACACGGTCAGCGCCCGGCCGGGCACGATATTCTCATCGTCCATGTCCGCCACCACGCCGACAATGCGCCGCGGCGCGTTGCTGATGTCGATGAACTTCGTCAATTGGTCGGTCCACATCATGTGATGGTTCAGCGCATCGCCGTTGGGGAACATCCGCTGGGCCACGCTCTCGCTCACCACCACCACCATCTCGCCGTCCTTGCGGTCGGCGTCGTCGAAATCGCGCCCGGCCAGTATGGGCACCCCCAGCGTCGCGAAGAATCCGGGCGAGATCACCCGCAGGTGCGCGCGCGGATCTTCTTCGCCCGGCCCGCGGACGTGGCCGTCGGCCGAAAACTCGAGTCCGAAACCATAGGCGCTGTCGCGCCACGGAACGGCCGTGCCCAGGGCCACATTCTGAACGCCGGGCAGCGCACGGATGCGCCGCGTGGCTTCCCGATAGAAGTCCGCTACCTGCTGCGGCGTCTTTCCTTCCGACATCACCGGCACATTCACGGCCAGCACGTGTCGGGTGTCGAAACCGATCCGCGCCGCCTGTAGCGAGAGCAGTGTGTTCACCATCGCGCCGGCCCCGGCCAGCAGCACGAACGACGCCGCGATCTGGGTCACCGCGAACACCCGCAGCCGGCGATTCGCGCTGCCGGTAACCCGCGCGCCGCCGCTCGCCAGGCTGAATCCCCGCTCGCCTCCCGACGACGGCAGTCGCGGCACGAACGCCAAAAGCACCGCGGCCACCACCGCCAGCGCCGCCCCCACCCACAGCATGCTCGCATCAACGGTCAGATCCAGAGCGCGCGCCGAGAAGCGGGAAACGTACCGCGCCAGCACAACCACCATCGGCTGCGCGATCAGCATGCCGATGGCCGCCCCGCTCACGCACAGCAGCAGGCTCTCCGCCAGCAGCGTCCGGCGCAACGCCACCGTGTTGGCCCCCAGCGCCGCGCGCACGCCCAATTCGCCTTCGCGGCGCACCGTCCGCGCCAGAATCAGGTTGGCCACGTTCGAGCACGCGATCACGAAAACCAGTACCGACGCCGCCATCAACACCAGCAGGATGGTCCGCGCTCCCGACGTAAGCTGGTCGCGCAGCAGCACCGCGCTGATTTGGGAGTCGGCTTTGGGCGAGTACGCTTCGGGGTGCTCCCGCATCATCGTCCCATAGACCGAGCGCAACTCCGCGCGCGCCGTTTCCAGACTCACTCCCGGCGCCAGCTTCCCGAACAATTCGGTCATCCGGTGTACCCGCCCTTCCACCATCGTGGCCGAAAGATGATGCGGGCTGGTCACCACGTTGGCGATAATCTCGGTATCGGCGGGATAGGGAACGCACGGTTCCAGCACCCCCACCACGGTGGCCGGGCGCGAGCCGGCATAGGAGCCCAGGCGCACCGTTCTGCCCAGCACCGTGGGATCGCTCCGGAGCGTCGTCGACCAGAACCGGTACGTCAGCACCATCGCGCCCTGGGCGCCGGGGCCGTCGTCGTGCGCATTCAGCAGCCGGCCCAGCACCGGGTGCAGCCCCATCACCTCGAAATACGATCCCCCCACCACCCCGGCGATCACCTCCCGAGGCTTTCCGAGGCCGTTCATGGTGAAGCCAATCGTGGAAAAATCGCCGAACTCACTCAGCGATTTCACGCGCGAGCGCAGGTCCCGGATCTCCGGCACCGAGAACGTCGCGTCGTCCACCCCGGCGCCCGGAGCGCTTTGCCGGATGTAGATCAGCCGGTTCTCGTCGCGGTTCACCAGCGGGCGCAGCAACACCCCGCGCACCAGGGTGAACATGGCCGCGTTCGCGCCGATCCCCAGCGCCAGGGTCAGCACTACGGTCGCCGTCAGCCCTTTCGTGCGGGTGAGCGAACGGGCCGCGAATTTCAGATCGTGCAGGAACGTCGCGATGTTCTCGATCATGAACACCCTCTGGCAAGTCTACCGCCGCCCCTAACGCTTTACAAACAAAAGCCCCCGGCCCGGCAACCCACCCCGCCGCTGTCCGCTTTCGCAATTCCCCGTCCGGAACGGAACAGTGGTCGGGCTGCCCGGGCACTGAATCGCTCCGACGGAACGCGAATTCTTGTTCGACCCGCTGCAACCGCGCCCCGGCACACCTTGTCCTAAGAGTGAGGTGAGAGAGAAATGAGCTACACAATCGGCGATGGTATGGTTGCGCTCGCGTTGGCGGGGGGCATTATCGGTTATCTTTATGTGACCCATCGGAGCCGGCAGAAGAGGATCGAGATCATTCATCAGGAGCGGATGGCGGCGATGGAAAAGGGAATACCG
>CAYVPZ010000576.1:0-3708 GCA_964453955.1 uncultured Solibacteraceae bacterium
GTGAATTCGCCGGAATTCTCCGCCGCGTTTGCCTGCCGGACCGGCCAGCCTATGGCCCCGGCGAAGGCCTGCCGCGTGTGGTGAAGCGCTACCGGAGACTGAGGCCGCCGTCGACGGCGATGAGCTGGCCAGTGACGAAATCGCTGGCGCGCAGGAAGTAGAGCACCGCATCGGCAATCTCGTCGGGCGTTCCGCCCCGGCGCGCGGGCGTCGAGCGAATCATGGCCGCGCCGCGCGCGTCCAGATCGTCGAACGGAATTACGCCCGGCGCGACCGAATTCACCGTGATTTCGGGCGCCCACGCCTTCGCCAGCGCTTTAGTCAGCATGATGACGCCGGCTTTGGAAGCGCAGTAGTGCGCGTGCTCGGCCCACGGGCGGATGCCCCCGAGAGAACTGATGTTCACGATTCGCCCCGCGCTCCCGCGCTTCATCAGCCGCGCGGCTTCCTGACAGCAGAAGAACGTCGCCTTCAGGTTGACGGAATGGATGAAATCCCAGTCGGCCTCGGTGATGTCCAGCGGATCGAAGCGGGTAAAGCGGGCGGCGTTGTTGACCAGGCAGTCCAGCCCGCCGAACCGCTCCCCCACTTCGGCAAAAAGACGGCGGATGGCGGGCACGCTGGCAAGGTCGGCCTGGAACAGCCCCGCGCCGCCGCATTCCTCGGCGGTGTGGCGCGCCTCTGCCTCGGAGTGGCCGTAATGGATGCCCACGCGATACCCTTCGCGCGCCAGCCGCAAAGCGATTCCCCGGCCAATCCGCTTCGCCGCGCCCGTCACCAGAACACTCTGGCTGCCCATGGGTGCCATTGTGACATCTTGCGCCTCCGTCCGCTTACACTGGTGCAATGGGTGGAGACAGATCCGTTGAGTAAGTATCTGGTGGTGGTTTTGGGAGGTGGCGTCGGCAGCCTCACGCGCTACATGGCGGGCACGGCCATCATGCAGCGATTCGGGGGCACGTTCCCGCTCGGGACTTTCGTCATCAACGTGACCGGGTCGTTTCTGATTGGCCTGCTGATGACCCTGTTCACCGAGCGGCTGGACTGGAGCCCGCAGTGGCGGTTGTTGATGGTGACCGGCTTCCTGGGCGGGTACACCACCTTCTCGAGCTTCGAATATGAGAGCCTGCAGGCGCTGCGCCAGGGCGCGAAGTGGCCGGGGCTTTTCAATCTGGTGGGCAGCGTGGTGGCCGGCTACATCGCCGTGTGGCTGGGCGCGCTGCTGGCCGAGCGCGGCTAGGAGCACGCAGGCGAAAACGCCTGCTCCACACGGGCCGATGAATGGTTGCGGTCCTTGTGGAGCAGGCCTTTGGCCTGCTACGACTGGTCACGGGCGGCTGGGAGAGTTGAATCATGTGGATTTCTTTGCTGTTGCTCGCGGCGTTCTCCGGACAGGGGAACACGCCGGATTCGATGCGCGCGCAGATCGTGGCCAGTGAACGCGCGGGACTGGATTGCCTGAAGACCGGCGATATCACAACATTCGCCAGCCTGACTGCGGACGACGCCGTCTTTGTCGGGTCTCTGGGGCCGGCCAGCAAAGCGGAGGTGATCGAGCACACCACCGGCTTCCGCCTTACCGATTACTCGATGGACGACATCCGGTTCGTGCCGGTTTCGGCGGATTCCGGGCTGATCGCGTACAAAATCACCGAAACCGGGACGGCGCACGGCAAGGAGTTCACGGCGCGCGTGTACGTTTCCGCGCTGTGGGCCCGGCGGCAGGGGAAATGGGTGTGCCTGTTCAGCCAGGAGACCGTCGCGAAGTAATGCGGCGGAGTCCGCTCACTTGTCCGTCTTCTGGTAATTCGGGAACGGAGGGCGCTGGTGCGGTGGGGGCGGGTTCTTTTCCAGGAGATCCATCACACGCGCCATTCGTCTGCCGATGTAGAGCAGGCGTTTTCGCCTGCGCCAGGCGGTCAGCCCGCGTATTCAACCACCACGATGGTCACGTCGTCGTCGGGCAGCGGCGACGCGATGAACCCCATCACCGCCTGCTCCAGCGCCGCGCGCAGTTCCTCGCAGCCCGGCGCCAGGTGCTCGCCGATAACCTGCGCCAGCCCGGCTTTGTCGAAGAACTCGCCCTCCGCGTTCTCGGCCTCGGAGAGCCCGTCGCTGAACAGCACCACGCGGTCGCCCGGCTGCAGCCGCTCTTCCAGCACCTCATAGGTCGCGTCGCTCAGCATGCCCAGAGGCAGTCCGCTGCTGGCCAGCCGCGCCAGAGCGCCGTTGCGCCGAATCAGGTACGGCCGCGGATGTCCGGCGTTGACCCAGCGCAGCTTGCCGTCGCTGTGCAGCGTGCAGTAGAACGCGGTGGCGTATTTTTCTCCCATGGTGCGGGCGTTGAGGAAGTGATTCACGCGCGCCATCATGTGCTCCATGGGCAGCGCGGCCTCGCCGCCCAGCAGAAACGCGCCCTGCAACAACGCCGCCAGCAACGCCGCGCTCACGCCCTTGCCGGAGACGTCGGCCACCACCGCGGCCCAGGTATCCGGCGCGGTCTGGCGCAGGTCGTAATAATCTCCACCCACCTCGCTTGAAGGGATGGACGAGCCGGCGGCCCGGAACCACCCGGTCTGCGGCAGCTCGCGCGGCAGCAGGTCGCTCTGTATCTTCTGCGCGATCTTGAGTTCCTCCTCCATGCGCTGCCGCTCGCGCCCTTCTTCCAGAAGCCGGGCGTTTTCGAGAACCGTCGAGACCTCCAGCGCGAGCGTCTGCAGCAGCTCGCGATTGCCGGCGGAGAGGTCGGCGTGCGCCTGCCGCGAGTCCATGTACAGCAGTCCCACGGTGTCGGCCAGCGAGGTGAGCATGGTCTCCTGCACCGAGCCCGCGCGCACCCGCACCAGCGGCACGCAGACCACGCTGCGCAGCTCCAGATCGGCCACCGACATGGAAGGCCGCACGCCCTGCTCCTCCAGCGGGTCGAAATTCATGGTGAGCAGCTCCCGGCGCGCGCTCAGAGCGCGATGGATCACCGATGTCGGCACCTGCAGATCGGTATCGCGGAGGGCCGCGCCGAAACGGTCCCGCGACACGCTCACGCGCAGATCGCCTTTGTCGCGCAGCAGCAGGAATCCGCGCTCGGTGGCGGTAATGGCGAGGGCCGCGTCCACCACCGACGCCAGCACGTCGTCGAGCGACAAGGAAGTCTGCAGCGCCCGCGCCACTTCCACCAGCGCGCGCAATTTGCCCAGTCCACCCGATCCGCCCACGGCCGCCGGAACGGGCGCCGCGATCTGGTCCAGAAGGTGCTCCAGCTCGTCTTCCTCAAGGCTGAAGATCAGCTTGTAGGAATCCGGGAACCCAAACTCGATTCGATCCGAGGTGGCCAGCTTCTGCTTGTCCACGCGCCGGCCGTTCACGTACACGCCGTGCAGGCTGTTGAGGTCCTCGATGTACCATCCGCCCTCTTCGGCGGTGATGCGGGCGTGCGTGCGCGAGGCGCGATTGTCGCGCAGCACCAAATGATTGTCGCTGTGGCGGCCAATGAGAAACGGAAGCTGCTCGATGGCCACGCGCGTTCGCGTGCCCGAGGGGTTCACCACCACCAGTCCGGCGGTTCCCTCCGGCTCGCCGGCCTGCTCGGCGCCGGTCATCAGTGCCTCCGGGCGCTTCTGCCTGTGTCGGGAAGGTGCTCGCCCGCGGCCTCCGTAACCTCGTGCGTGCGCAACACCTGGCAATGGGAGCAGTAGCCGCCCACTTCCGTGC
>CAYVPZ010000577.1:0-3705 GCA_964453955.1 uncultured Solibacteraceae bacterium
CGAACGGCACCTGCCGCTTCTGTTCGGCCGCGTGTCCGCGTGCCCGCATCACCATGCTGCTGCTGGCATCGGTGCCGAGCACCTCGTAGCCACGTCGGGCAAGGGCGAGGGCCGCTAAACCCGTTCCACAGGCGCAGTCCAGAATGCGGGGTTTGTTGAATGCCGTGAGGATCGGCATCAACTCCTCGATCTGCGAGTCTCCGGACAGCGTGGTGTCAGAAAAGAGCCACTCGTACTCTGCCGCGAACGCGTGGTACTGATCGCTGTCATTCATGTCGTCTTCCCTGTTGGGTGAGTCGCGAGATATCCCGCTGAATGTTCCTTTAGAGATCCGGTGCCGTTCGGCCCCAGCGGTCCAGCCACCACATCGGCACGACATCGATCTCACGGCGAGGCCACCTGGAAGTCAATGCTGGCCACCCCGTAATCCCCTCTTCGGTGTCCCGCCGCTCAGCGCAGGTACTTATTGAAGAAGTCCAGCGTGCGCTGCCAGGCCAGTTTGGCGGCGGCTTCGTCGTAGCGGGGCGTGGTGTCGTTGTGAAAGCCGTGCTGGGCGCCTTCGTAGATGTAGGCGGTGTAAGTGACGTGGCTGGCTTTCAAGGCTTCTTCGTAGGCCGGCCAGTTGGCGGTGATGCGGGTATCAAGCGAGGCAAAGTGCAGCAGCAGCGGCGCCTTGATTTTGCCGGCATCGGCGGCAGCCGGCGGCATGCCGTAGAAAGGAACGGCGGCCGCCAGGTCCGGCCCCAGCCGGACGCCCAGCATGTTGGCGATGCCTCCGCCAAAGCAGAAGCCCACCACGCCAATCTTCCCGGTGCAGTTCGGACGGGCCTTTAGCCAGCGCGCGGCGGCCACGAAATCCTCGGCCATTTTGGATCGGTCGACTTTGCCGAAGGCGGCGGCGCCCTTTTCGTCGTCGCCCGGGTATCCGCCCACGCTGGTCAATCCGTCCGGAGCAAAGGCGATGAAGTTGGCGGCGGCGAGGCGGCGGGCCACATCCTCGATATAAGGATTCAGGCCGCGGTTTTCATGCACCACGAGGACTCCGGGAAGTTTGCCCGTGGCGTTGGCGGGCTCGACCAGGTAGCCGCGGATGCTACCGTTCCCTTGCGGCGAATCCACCGTGGCGTATGCGGCCTTGATGCGCGGATCGTCTTTGGGGACCTGCTGCGCCCAGGCGTAGTTGGGGCGGAGGCTATCCCAGATGGCCGTGGCGGTGAGGCCGCCGACCGCGAACTTCCCGGCGCCCTCGATGAAATCGCGGCGTTCCATCTCCCCGTGTACGTAGCGATCGAACAGGTTCAGCAGTTCCTGAGGATAGTCGCTGGCTTTCTGGCGTTCCATGTGCATGACCTTCGCTTTGGGCAAGAATAGCATAGGCCGGCGGCTTGGCTCGCCCGCGCGCCCTACAGCGTGCTTCGCTCCGCATGCGGCAATTGGATGTCCGGAACGGAACGGCACATGTGCACCGCGAGATCCGCGACATTGTGCAAGGCGAAGACGGGCGTGTCCGCCTCCACCGGCGTGCGGATGCGGAAGAAGTCGGCGTCGCGCACGTCCTCCAGCACGAATGCCGGCCGCCCATCCGGCTTCGCGGCTTCGATCTCGACGTTGTCGAACCGGATGCCCCTGGCATGGCGGATGTAGAAACCGTGGGACGGCATTTTGCCGAACATATCCGGCTCCGGATAGGCGTTCTCCTTTTCCGGCGGCTCGATGGCCGCCTGCTCCTTCGCGGCGCCGCCCTGGTGCCACACCTGCACGTGGCTGATGGTGACATCCTCGACGTCGTGGCCGGGGATTCCACTAATGATGGAGCCGAACGAAGAAACGGAATTGGAACACACCAAGTTGCTGATGATGATTCGCTTCAGCGTTCCCACAGACGTGCCCGCCGGCCCGCGCATGCGGCTGCCCAGACGCAGGAAAATGGGCGCGCTGGCGATGTCCCTCATGGAGATGTTGGTGATGGTGACGTCTTCCAGCAGGGCGCCATCCACGGATTCCAGAGCCAGTCCCTGACAGCCTTCGAACACGCAGTTGGAGACCGTGACGTTGCGAAAGCCGCCGTTGGATTCGGTGCCGAACTTGATTCGCCCGGTATGGGGAACGCGCGCATCCGGCCCAAAGCGCTTGTACGTGCCGTCCAGCAACGTGCCTTCTTCAAAGCAGCCGCTGACATAGCAGTTGGTGATGGTGACAAACTCGGTGGGTTTGGACCAGCCCAGTCCGTAGGAACTTTTCAGGCAGATACCGTCGTCCCAGGGCGAGTTGACGTAGCAATTGGAGATGCGCACGTTGCGGCAGCAATCGACGTCGATGCCGTCGCGGTTGGTGTCGATGCGCAGATTATCGATGGTGAGGTTGTCGGCTCCGGTGGCCAGAATGCCGAAATGGCCGCCGTGGAGGATAGAGAAATCGCGCAGCAGCACGTTGTGGCAATTCTTCAGACTAATGGCCTTGTTGCCCACTCCCGGTTGCTCGGCGCGCGGGCCCGCCCCCCATCCCCGGCTCAGGCCCCTGCCCCAGATGCGTCCGGGGCCGAGGATGGCGATGTTCTCGATTCCCTCGCCCCAGAGCAGGCTGTTGTGCCAGTGGCTGTGGCCGAAATCCTGGTAATCCTTCCACTCGTTCGGCTCGGGCTGGTCGTAACCCGGCGAGTCGGCCGCCACGAGAGTGCAGCCCTGATCGAGATACAGATCGACATTGCTGTTGAGATGAATGGAGTAGCTCAGGTAACTGCCGGCGGGGAACCAGACGGTTCCACCACCCGCGGCGGCAGCGGCGGCGATGGCCTTGTTGATGGCCTCCGTATCGAGCGACTGACCATCGCCGGAGGCCCCAAACGCACGCACGTTGAAGATCCCGGCCCTCTCCACCGCGGCGCCGGAAGCCGCCTGACCGGTGAGCGGAGTGCCGACTACACCCGCGCCCGCACACAGCAGGAAATCTCGGCGCAACTTGTTTTCAGTCGGCATGGGCTGTCTTCAGAATACGCAAAAGCTGTCGCGGTGGGGCAGGATTGTATGACCCGCCAGATATCCTACGGTAAGGAGAGCACCGATGAATGCGAATGGCAGCATACGTCTCGACAAGTACTCGATCGGCGTGGGCGACCGGTTCGCCCGGCAGGGGACGGCGCAGTTGCGGGCCTGCCTGCAGGCTGCGTCTCACGACGTAGCGGTGATCCCGGTCTGGAACAAATCCTGGCGCGAGCACCGCATCACCTGCTCGGAACCCCGGAGCGTCCGGACCGAAGCGGATCAGGCCGTGCGGGAGCTCCACTGGAGGCGGCCCTGGTTCGTGGACGCCGACCACATCAACCTGGATACGGTGGGCCCCTTCGTCGCCTGCAGCGATTTTTTCACCGTGGACGTGGCCGACTACATCGGGCGCTCGCCTGGACAGGATGCCGTCGATGCGTTCCTGGCTCGGCACGGCGAGTTGATCGGGCGGACGGAGATTCCGGGCATCGACGAACCGTCCGAGACCGGCGGCGCGGCGGCAGCGGCGGCCGCGGCAAAATACTTGTTTGCGGTGAGCGAGGCCGGCCGCATTTACCGGCGCATCATGCAGGAAAAGGGCGAAGACCGCTTTGTCACCGAAGTCTCGATGGATGAGATCGACTCCCCGCAGACGCCATCCGAGCTCCTGCTGATTCTGGTGGCCATCGCCGTCTTCCTCCTCTTCTACGGCCTGTGGTACCAG
>CAYVPZ010000578.1:0-3702 GCA_964453955.1 uncultured Solibacteraceae bacterium
CCCGAACAAGCTGGTGTCGTACGGATTGAGCATCGGCCAGGTGGAGCAGCAACTGGCCAACAACAACGTCAACGCCGGCGGAAGCTTTGTCGAGACCGGCCTGCAGCAAATGAACGTCCGCGCGCTGGGGCTTTACCACCATGTCAGCGACATCGAACAGACGGTACTGACCACCAAGAACGGGACCGCCCTCCGGATCAAGGACATCGCACAGGTCGTCCAGGGCCCCAAGATTCGTCTGGGACACATGGCCCGGGCCACGCACATGCCCGACGGGACCATCGTGGACGAACCCGACGTGATTCAGGGCGGGGTGCTGTTGCGCAAGGGCGCGGACGCGGCGCCATGTCTCGAGGCGATTCACAAGAAAGTCGACGAGCTCAACAATGTCATTCTCCCTCCCGGCGTGAAGGTAGTTCCGATGCTGGATCGCTCGGACCTGCTGCACTACACCCTCCACACGGTGATGCACAACCTGGGAGAAGGGATGATTCTGGTTACCATCATCCTTCTGCTTTTCCTCGGCAATGTCCGCGCCGCCATCATCGTTGCATTAACTATCCCGTTCTCGTTGCTGTTTGCGTCGATATGGCTCAATCTCAGCGGCATTCCCGCCAATCTTCTCTCCCTCGGTGCGCTCGATTTTGGAATGGTGGTGGATGGCGCCGTGGTCATGGTGGAAAACATCGTCCGGCACATGAACCGGCAAACCCGTGCCCCCGGCGGTTGGGCAAACAAAACACCGGCGGAGGTAATCCGCGAGGCCTGTCACGAAGTTCAGCGCCCGGTGTTCTACGCCATCGCCATTATCATCACCGCTTACATGCCCATCTTCACGCTGCAGCGAGTGGAAGGGCGGCTGTTCCGGCCAATGGCCCTTACGGTTGCGTTTGCGCTGCTGGGCGCCATGACATTCTCCATTCTCATCGCGCCGGTATTGTCCAGCGTGTTCTTTCGCCGCGGCGTCAAGGAGTGGCGCAACCCGGTGATGGTGCTGCTGACTGAAGGTTACCGGAGGAGCCTGCGCGTGGCCATTCGGTTGCGCTGGGTCACGCTCGGCTTCGGCCTGGCGGCACTGGCGGCATCGGCCTACATGGCCTTCAGCGGGGTGATCGGCTCCGAGTTCCTGCCTCACCTGGACGAAGGCGCCATCTGGGCGCGCGGCACGCTCGCCGACAGCACCAGCTTGACGGAGGGCGAACGATTCACCACCCAGTCGCGATACATCTTCGCTTCCTTCCCGGAGGTCACCACGGTGGTGTCGCAGGCCGGCCGGCCTGACGACGGTACCGATACCGGGGGCTTCGGC
This sequence comes from uncultured Solibacteraceae bacterium, assembly GCA_964453955.1. Taxonomy (GTDB): domain Bacteria; phylum Acidobacteriota; class Terriglobia; order Bryobacterales; family Bryobacteraceae; genus CAWACP01. Next base: position 1,310 of record CAYVPZ010000578.1, read on the forward strand.
AACACCGAGTATTTCGTCGACCTGAAGCCAAAAGATCAGTGGCGGCCTGTGTTCCGCAAAGACAAAGACAGACTGATCGCGGCCATGAATCGCGAACTCACCAAGCTGCCCGGGGCTCTCTGGAATTTCTCGCAGCCCATTGAGGACAATGTGGGCGAGACGGTAACCGGCACCAAGGGCCAACTCGCGCTCAAGCTCGCCGGCAAAGACTTGAAGATTCTTGACGAGAAAGGGGAAGAGGTCGTCGCCGCGATGAAGGACATCCCCGGCGTCATGGACCTCAAGCTGTTCCGCACACTCGGACAACCGAATCTCGATTTCACCGTCGACCGCAAGGCGGCGGCCCGCTTCGGAATCAACGTAGCGGACGTACAGGACGCCATCCAGACCGCGGTCGGCGGCCAGGCTGTCAGCCAGGTGCTGATCGGCGAGGAGGTATACGATGTCGTCCCGCGCTATCAGCAGCCCTACCGCAATACCGCGAAGGCAATAGAGAATATCCGCCTGCTCTCACCCTCGGGAGAGCGCGTTTCCCTGGCCCAGCTCACCCACGTCGAGGTTAGGGATGGCGCCTATGACATCTTCCGCGAGGGAAACAACCGGTACGATGCCATCACGTTCAACGTTCGCGGCCGCGATCTGGGAACCACGGTTGAAGACGCGATAAAGGCGGTGAATAAGAAGGTGAATCTGCCGCCCGGTTATCGCATGCTCTGGTCGGGCGAGTACGAGAGCGAGAAGCGCGCCGAAGCGCGGCTGCTGATCATTGTGCCTTTGACCATATTCCTGATCTTCGTCATTCTGTACACCATGTTCCGCTCGTTCAAGTGGTCCATTCTGATCATGGTCAACGTGCTCCTCGCCCGCGTCGGTGGTCTGCTGGCGCTGCTGATTACGGGCACCAACTTCAGCGTCGCTTCCGGGGTCGGTTTCCTTGCTCTGTTCGGTGTTTCGGTGCAGACCGGCGTGATTATGCTCGAATACATCAATCAGCGGCGCACCCGAGGCCACACCATTGTGGACGCCGCCGTGGAGGGAGCGGTCCTCCGCCTTCGTCCCATCATGATGACCATGCTGGTGGCGACGCTGGGTCTGCTGCCCGCGGCGCTATCGCATGAGATTGGCTCCGACTCGCAGCGGCCGTTCGCCATCGTGATTGTTGGCGGTCTGATCTCCGACCTGGTCATGAGTATCTATCTCCTGCCCACTTTGTATGTCTGGATGGCACGTGAGGGAGACAAGCTTCCGGAACCGGAGGAATCCTTTGAAGGCTAAGTACACAATTCTCTGCTTCGTGTCGGCTTGCCTGTTCGGGCAGACGGCGGGAGGGCCGGTTACCATCACGCTCGACGACGCCATTCAGATGGCGATCAAGCACAATCATAACCTGATTGCGGCGCGAACACAGATCCAGCAGAATCAAGCTCTCGAAATCACCGCGGCCCTGCGCCCCAACCCGACGCTCTTCACCGACTGGGAATACCTGCCACTGACAAGCCCCAGCGGCGGCGTTGCCAGTTACCTCCAGGCCTCCACCGAGGGCGACGTCGGCCTGAGTTACCTCTTTGAACGCGGCGGCAAGCGGGAACGCCGCATTCAGGCGGCGAAGGACACGACCACCGTGTCGCGGTCGCAGATAGACGACAACGAGCGCACCCTCACGTTCAACGTGGCTACCCTGTTCATCAACGTTCAGCTTGCCCAATCCACGCTGGAGCTCGCGCAGAAGGATCTGGCGAGCTTTCAAAAAACGACGGATATAAGCGAACACGAGTATAAGGTGGGAGGCATCGCTGAGAACGACTATCTGAAGATCAAGGTTCAGTTAGTGCAGTTTGAGAACGACGTTCAGCAGGCAATCATGGCCAAGGCTCAGGCGCTGTCTGACCTTCGCCAACTGCTGGGCTACGAATCCGTGCCTGCCGATTACGACGTGACCGGTCCCTTCGAGTACCAGCCGGTTGCGATTAGTCTCGACGAGTTGAAAGCGAAGGCCTTGCAGAACCGTCCCGATCTGCGCGCGGCTGTACAGAGCGTCACCGCTGCGGACAGCGGTTATGAACTGGCGAAGGCGAACGGAAAGCAGGACCCCACTGTTGCCATCAACTACTCACACGTCAACGGCCTCAGCGCTGTCACGTGGAATGTCAGTGTCCCGCTGCCGATTTTCGACCGGAATCAGGGCGAGATCGCGCGGACACGTTACGTGATTAACCAGGCACAGGAGCAGAAAACGTTCACCGAGGGCCAGGCGCTCACCGACGTGCGCGATGCGTACGAAGGTGTCGTGGCCAACGAGCGTATTCTGAAGGTGTATCTGTCTGGTACCCTCCAGGCGGCGACGAGGAGCCGCGACATCGACGACTATGCGTACCATCACGGCGGCGAGGCCC
>CAYVPZ010000579.1:0-3676 GCA_964453955.1 uncultured Solibacteraceae bacterium
ATGGCCAGGATCAGGGTGTCGCACTCGATAATGGACTCGCTGTTTTCGACAAACGTGGGATTGAAACGTCCGGACGCGTCGAGCACGGATTTCGTTCGTACGGTTTCGAGCCCGGCGACCTTTCCGTTGCGACCGACGACGCGCCGCGGACCCCGGCCGTCGTGCAGGATGATTCCTTCCGTCTCCGCTTCTTCGATCTCTTCGAGAGCGGCCGGCATTTCGTGGCGTTTTTCGAGGCACACGATGCCCACTTCCTGGGCGCCCAGACGCAGGGCCGAGAGCGAGACATCCACCATCTCGTGTGCCGCGACGGTGGCGACGTTGTCTTCGCTTGGGACAGCGCCCTCTGCACCCACGTGCTGCCGCAGCACTTCCCGCGCGGCGGACCGGGCCACATCCATCGCCACGTTGCCGCCGCCAATCACAACCACTTTCTTGCCAATGGTGAATCGATACCCGAGGTTCGCGTTGAGCAGGAAGTCGATACCTTTGTGCACTCCGTCCAGGTCCACGCCAGGAATCGAAAGATCGCGGCTGCGATGCGCGCCCACCGCGATCACCACCGCCGCAAACCCCTGCGCCCGGAGTTCCGAGACCGTAAAGTCCTTCCCCGCGGCACAGTTCAGCTTCAGCGTGATGTCGCCCGATTCGAGCGTCTCGCGAACCTGGGCATCCACCACACTGCGCGGCAGCCGGTACTCCGGGATGCCGAGATGCAACATCCCGCCGGCCACCGGAGCAGCGTCGAAGATGGTGATGGAGTACCCCAGCAAGGCCAGATCATGGGCGGCGGCGAGTCCTACGGGGCCGCTGCCGACGATAGCCACGCGAAAGGGCTGCGGTGAAACCCGCGGGCGTTCCACCCGCAGTGGGCGGCGCGCTTCGGGGCCATATCGTTCGGTGAGAAAGCGCTTCAGCGCCCGGATCTGTATAGGTTTGTCGATGTCGCCACGACGGCACGCGGTTTCACACGGATGCGCACAAACGCGTCCGCAGATGCTGGCGAGCGGATTCGGATCGCGAGCATAGCGATACGCTTCTTCGAAGCGGCCTTCCGCGATTAGCGCCACGTAGCGCCCCGCGTTGGTTCCGGCCGGACACGCCATCATGCACGGAAAGTTGCTGTTCAGCCAGGCGCGATCCACCCTTTTATCCTGGAAGCGCGTCAGCATAGGCAACCTCTCCGCACAGCGCCTGTAGCCTTCACTTCGAGAGCGCGAAATCCTGCGTTGCGTCGCCGTTGACGGAGACGGGCTTGGATTGTACCTTCGCCCCTTCATGCCACGCGGAGACCGTATAGCTGCCGTTCGGCACATCCGCGATCTTGTAGTTCCCGTCGGCGTCAGTCAAAGCGAAATATGGAGTCGGGGCGACTATCACGAACCCGGACATCTCGGGATGCACATTGCATAACAGCGAGACCACGCCGGGGTTATCGAACTTGAAGCTGCGCTTTTCGCCTGTCGGCCAGGTGCCCAGGTTGTGCCCCAGCTTCTTGTTACCGCTGATCGAGGGCCAGAATATGTTGTGCTGCACCTTGTCGCTGTTCTGAAACTCGACCGTCGTGCCGACTTGAACTACGATCACGTGAGGTTGAAACAGAAGCGACTTCTGGTCCATTTGCTGGGTCTTTGTGGGCGCGGGGAACGTCTTGCCAGGAATCGCTTCTACCCAGACCACCGAATTGCCCTTCCCGGCGGCGACTTTCCCGCTGATGGCGCCTGCGCTCGCGGCAAGGCACGTGGCCAGGAGAGCGATGATCACTTTTTGCATTGGATTTGGAACCCTCTCTTTCGTCGTATGTCTGCGAACCTCAATACACGAATTCCAGCGCCGTCAGGAGCGTGTTCACCCGGAACGGACTCAGCCCGCGCAGCGCGGTCTGGATACCATCGCCGGTGACCTGCGTGATCTGCTGAGGGCGGAACTGGTATTCGAAGGAAGCTTTGATGTTGGGATGGATCAGGAACTGCATGCCCGGAGTGTACCGGTTGCGGGTGGAACTGAGCGGACCGAAGTACGGAGTCGCGGTGCCCAGGGCCAGCCCGTTGATGCGGTCGGCGCTCGAATTGACGCCATCCCAGCGCCCAATCACCATCACCCATGGCAGCACCAGATAGTCCGCCTCAACGAATCCGCCGTTAAACTTCGCCGGCACGCTGGTGATGAAGCCCGCTGGCGGAGGACTGGTGGAAGATAACGGAAGTGGTATCAGATCGCCGTTGGCGTCCACCGGCAACAGGTTGTTGTCGCGGGCGAACATGTACACACCGAACAGATTGAATGTCCGGTAGTTAAAGCTGAAGTCTCCCCCGGCCCGGTAATAGGGTTCATGCGCCGACAGGATGGCCGAGGTCCCGTCGCTGAGCGCTCCGAGGACCCGTTGCAGCGAGTCGCCGTAGAGGTAGAACGATCCCAGCGTCAGATAGGTATGATCGCGCGGGCCCATCGTCCCGGCAGCCTGTACGGCGTCCCTGCTCTCTTTATCCCGTTCGAGATTGAATCGGTACGCGAGCCGCGCGTACACGTTCTTAAAGCTGGAGTCCGAAACAAAGCCGACTCCGCCGTTGGCTCCGCCGGTTGCCGACGGCACGTATGGACTCACGTTCGGCGGAGAGCCGCTGGTGTTTTGGTCGACGATGGCCACTGAGTAGTGATACCCGCCATACTGGTGTCCACCGCTCAACTCAATCCCCCGCGCGGAATCGGCGAATATGAACGTGTTCGCTACGTTCTGCTGGAGCGGGACCATGGAGTTGATCGCGCCGATGTTCGCTTCCTGGTAGATGTCATACGGACTGAGATTGATGCTGCGCGCCGTGGTGAAAGGCAGATCGAGTTCGAACTGGCCCGTCCGCAGACTCAGCGAGTCCTTCGGAAGTTTGAGGAGCCTTCCGATATCGACAAACTTCAGGTACCCATCCCCGAGCCCGCCCGCTGAATTGCTGCCATTGACACTAATGTCGTCATCGACCCAGAAAGCGATGTCGCTGCCGAGATTGCCCGCCGAAAAGACGCTGAAATAGCCGGTTTCGAAGTCCGTTGCCGGAATGTACGGCGGGACCGTAGTGGGGGCGACAGGCGAGTTGAAATTGTTGCGGCCAGAACTGGTGTACTGGAAGAAGTTGTTCATCCGCAGGCCAATCTGGGGCATGCCGGGGATCTGACCAGGCCACACACTGTGGGGCCAGACGTCCTTTTGCGCGGGTGCGCCCAACAGAACAGGCGCCGTCTTGATGAAACTCTCGTCGTCCTTGGGAAACTTGAAGCCGGCGTCCTTGAAGGCTTTGCCGAAGTCGTTCAGCTTCGGAAAGTCGAGATGGCAAGTTGTACACGAGGTGCCGTATTGCCGCGAGAACGCCGGAATCGCATAGCTGTTCCGAGTCAGACTCAGCAGCCCGGCGACCAGCACCAGACCCACGGCAAGGAATTTGGGTATGTATCGGCTTCGCAACCTAGGCCTCCAGTTACTGCAAGGTGGTTCAGCAGAAGCACGTCTTCGGCCAATTCGGGATCTCATCTGTTTCCGTGTTTTTCGCTGTGCTCACGAGTCTCAGTGGTGGGTTTCACCCCCTCTCTGTGGGTGATATGCCACACCAAGCTCGTTATCAGTGTAGAATTTTGCATCACACGCGCCTAAGTCGCAGGATCGGGACGCACGGGCCCCACGGCTCGA
>CAYVPZ010000580.1:0-3676 GCA_964453955.1 uncultured Solibacteraceae bacterium
TGCAGTGCAGCTCGCCGCGCGCCAGCATGGGCTTGAGCAGGTTGCCCGCGTCCATGGCGCCTTCGCCCTTGCCCGCGCCGACCACCGTGTGCAGTTCGTCGATGAACAGAATGATGCCGCCCTCGGACGACTGCACTTCCTTCAGCACGGCCTTGAGTCGCTCCTCGAATTCGCCGCGGAACTTGGCGCCGGCAATGAGCGCGCCCATGTCCAGCGCCACCACGCGTTTGTCCTTAAGGCCCTCGGGCACGTCGCCGCGCACAATGCGCTGGGCCAGGCCCTCGACGATGGCGGTTTTGCCCACGCCCGGCTCGCCGATGAGCACCGGGTTGTTCTTGGTGCGGCGGGACAGAACCTGGATCACGCGCCGGATTTCGTTGTCGCGGCCGATGACCGGGTCCAGCTTTCCCTGGCCGGCCATGCGGGTCAGGTCGCGCCCGTACTTCTCCAGCGCTTCGTAGGTGGCTTCGGGATTCTGGGTGGTGACGCGCTGGTTGCCTCGGACTTCCTGCAGGGCGGTCATGAGGCGGTCCTGGCTGAGGCCCAAATCGTTGAAAAGACGGCCGGCCGCGCCGTGTTCCTCGGAAGCCGCCAGCAGCACGTGCTCGACCGAGACGTACTCATCCTTGAGCCGTTTGGCTTCGTCTTCGGCCTGGGTCAGCAGCTTTTGCAGGCGCGGGGTGATGAAGATCTGATCGGGGGCGGCGGCCGGGCCGGAGACCTTGGGAAAGCGGTCGATCTCCTGGTCGAGGCGGCGGAGGAGGGTATCGACGTTGATGTCCGCTTTGTTGAGGATGGACGGTACAAGGCCGCCTTCCTGCTGCAGCAGGGCCAGCAGGAGGTGCTCTATGTCGATCTGCTGGTTACCGTTACGGACAGCGATGGACTGGGCGCCGCGGACGGCGTCCTGCATTTTCTCGGTAAATCGATTGAAGTCTACAGCCAAAGTTTAGTGCCTCACCATCAACTTACCTTAGTATATCTCCGACATGTGAGACGCGCAAGGTCAGGGCTCAGTTTCAATCACGCGGATTGATTTGGCTTGGCGGGGGAGGGAGGTCTGCCCGATGGCCAGCCGCGAGGGGCGGGCCATCGGGCGTCGAGGGGGGTTATTGCACGTCGGAGACTTTGCCGTTCAGGAAAATCACCTTCATGTTCTTGTAGACGTAGATCTTCTTGGCGCCGAGATTGACCGTGGTGACCGGCGGCCCGAGCGCTGCCGTGACGTCGTCGATGGATTGGCCGATACCAATGTTCACGGTCGCCGCCGGCGCCGCCGGTGCGGCGAACGAGGCCGAGTCAGCCGGTGCTGCCGGTGCCGCGGGTCCGCCGGCCGCTTCCTTTTCCGCGGCGTCCGCTTCCTGCGATTGCTGATTGATTTGGGCGGCAACTTCACTCTGTGGCGGCGGCGGCGGGGCTGCGGCAGCCATCGCCGAGGGGACCGGCGCGGCCTGGGCCGAGACAGGCGCGGCGGGCAGCCCGCCCTGACCCTGCTTCTGCTGCAGTTCCTGCATGCCCTGATCGATGGTCTCCCTCATGTGGTTTTGCATCTCCTGCAGGTCGGCAAGCTGGACCGAGACCGTGTCGCCCCTGGGGCATTCCTTGCCACCCTTGCCCGCCAGCACGGTCAGGTTCGCGGCGGTGGCGTCCGGCGCGGTCTGGCCGGGGGAAAGCTGAATGGCATCGCCTTCGCTGAGGGCGCACTCGTTGCCCGCGGCATCCACCACATCGAGGTCGGCGCCGGCTACGAATACGTGGGAATGGCCGTCGGTGAGCAACCGTTGAATACTGCTGGAGGCCGGGTCCGGCTCGCCATTGGGGGCCTTCGCCTCGGTGTTCTCAATGGCGATCTGGTTTCTGACTTCGTCGGCGATGAGTTGTTTCGTTTCCGGCGACAGCGGGGTGGCGCCTTGCATTGCCGCGGCCTGGGCGTTGGCCTGCGCCTGGGCGTTGGCCTGATAAGCGGCCTGCAGAGAGTTCGCGACGATATAGTCGGTCAGCCAGAACGCCGCGCTGGGATACACCGGATAGGGCGTGAAGTACGAGCCATAAAAACCGAACCAGGGAGCGCCCCCCCAGCCCCACGCATACGGCACGGGCGCGACCCACGGATTGTAGGCCCACCCGTAATATGCCGGCCCGAAATAAAAGGCCGGATAATACGGATTCAGGTAAAGACCGTGGTAGTAATAACGCCCATAGTAGTTGTTGTAGTAGCGTCCGTTGTAATAGTAGGAGCGCCGGGCATACTCATGGCCATGAAAGCTGTAAGGCCTTTGCACGTAGCCGTGGCCGCCGCGTTCCGCATAGATGCGGCTGTGATCGCCGCGTTCCACCATGACGCGCCGGTTTCCGTCGAGACCATGATGGACGTCCATGCCGCGTCGGGAATCGTGCACCGTGGCGATTCGTCCGTCCGACCGGCGGTCAACTGAGCCGTTTCTTGTCTGGGAAACCCTGTGGTCCCTGGCAACTGGCCCGCTCGGTCCCGGGGTTTTTCGAAGGGGCGTTTGCGGAGTGCGCGGTGTCGTCGTGGACACACGAGGCGTTGTCGTCGGGCCGTGAGGCGTCGTGGTGGTGGGACCGTGACTTGTGGTCGTGGGACTGGAAGTGGTGGGACCATGGGTCGCGCTGGCCGCTCCGCCGGCCGGGGCGGCCTTGGCCGGAGCCTTGGCCGGAGCTTTCGCGGGCGCCTTAATTGCTGGCGCCTTGGTGCTGGAGGCGCTCTGAGCAGGGTTGGCGAACAGCAGAAGGGCCAGCGGCGCCGCCAGGCACCCGGCTGAAAAACTCATGCGAATTCCGCGTGTTGTCATTTGAAGAATTTCTCCAGATTGTCTTTCGTGGCCGTCGTTCCGGACGGCGACTATCATTCGACGTCTTTGACCTTACCGTTGACGAACGTAACCTTCAGATCTTTGTAGAAATAGATCTCCTTGGTGGGCGTCTTCGCCTTTTTCAGAGGCTGGCCGAGAGCCGCGACAACCTGCTCCGGTGTTTGACCCACCTTCACCTCCACCGGGTCGGCGGGCGGGGGCGGAGGAGCATCGAGTGGCGGCGGGGGCGCTTCCACGGCCGCGGGCGCCGCCGCCGGGGCCGGGGCGGCCGGTTGCGCGGGAGCCGCCGGCGCCGGCTGCTGAGCGCCCTGCTGATTGTCGCCGGAGCCCTTGGCGTCCTCCGCGGGGGCGACGGTGATGATTTCCTGGGCCGCCTTCAGGGCTTCCTCCGGCGACGGCATCACCGCGCCAAAGGGAATGGTCAGGGCGCCGATGTAGCGGGTGTCGTTGATGGCGTCGGTGAAGAAACTGAAAACGACGCCGTCGTTCCGCACCTCGATCTTTGTCACCCAGAACTTCTCCCCGGAAACAAAGTTCCTGGTGGTGACGCTGGGGGCGCTGCCGGCGCCCGGAATCATTCCGCCGAACGCGCCGATCTTGCGCATGGTCTTATTCACCCCGCACGTTTTGGTCTGGGTGAGTTTGCCGTCCTTGTACGTGTTCATGCAGGGGTTGGTTCCGCTGGTGGCGGGCACCATCACCAGCTTCTCCCTGTGCAGCACGAGGACGGAACCGGCGGTCACGATGTCGGTTTTGTCGTCGGTGGTCTTGGTCAGGGCGTATTCGGCCTGGAGCTTTTTCTGGATGGCGTCGCTGGCGGGCGCCTTGGCGATCGCGATCAC
>CAYVPZ010000581.1:0-3671 GCA_964453955.1 uncultured Solibacteraceae bacterium
TGATTTCGGCGGATCGGCACGAGACCAAAGTGGCGATCCTCGAAGACGACCAACTCGTGGAAATCTACTTCCAGCGAGCCAACGAATATTCCCTCGCCGGCAGCATTCATAAGGGCCGCGTGACCCGGGTGTTGCCGGGCATGCAATCGGCTTTTGTGAACCTCGGCCTCGAACGCGATACGTTTCTGTACGTGTCCGATTTCTTCGAGGAGAACGAAGAGTTCGACGCTCTTCCCGAAGACCGGCCCGAGCGCGGCGAGAGCGCCCGCGAAGGCAATCGTGAGAACAATGGCGGCGGACGCCGCTTCGAACGCGCGCCGCGCCCTCTCGCCGAGGCCGAACCCGCGCCCGAGCCCGCGCCCGAGTTGGAAGCGCCTCCCGTCGAGGAACCGCTGACAGCGCCGGCCGTGGAAGCCGTGGAGACCGCCGCTCCGGCGCCGCCGCCCAGAACCACTGAACCCGGCGAACGCCCCGCCGGGGACCGTGACCACGATCGCGATCAGCACGGCCGCCGCTCCCGCCGCCGCCGCAACCGTGGCCGCGGCTTTCCCGAATCGAAGTATGCCAGCGAGGTGAGTGCGCCGCCCGCGTCTCCCGCCGTGGCCGGGCCCGTGGAAGCGGCCGCCGAGCCGCCCCGCGCCTTCGCCCCCGCCGCCGGCGGCGACGATTTTCTGGTGCTTCCGGGCGAATCTCTGGCCAAGTACCAGGGTCCCGGCATCGCCGCTCTGGACCCCGACGAAGAGGAAGAGATTGCGGCGGCGCAGGCCGAGGCTGACGCGCGCACCGGCGGCGAGCTGCGCGTAAGCGTGAGCGAGGTGGCGGCCGAGCCCGAAGAGCCCGAAGCCGAGCCTGTACCCGAGCCCGTACTCGAGCCCGCGCCCGAGCCGGAGCCCGTTGCCTTCGTCACCGCGGAGCAGGTTGACGAAGCCGCCGCGGAGGACGAAGCCCCGGAGGAAGCGGTAGAGGAGGAGGCGGAAGCGCCGGAGACCTCCGAGCCCGGCGAAAGCGAGACGGTCAACGAAGCGGCGCCAGCCGTGGGATCCGCCTCCGTGCGCGAACACGGCGGCCGTTATCCGCATCGCGTCTCCCGGCGCATGCGCAGAAAAATGCGCGGCGGCGGTCCCATGGAGGCGCGGGAAAGCCGCGAGCCCGTGCGCGAAGCCCCGCCCGTGGTGGCCGCGCCCGCTCCGGTAAAGCCCGAGCCGCGCGCGGCGCGCCCTCCCGAGAAAGCCCAGCCGTCCATCACGGACATGCTCAAGGAAGGCCAGGAAATCATCGTTCAAATCGCCAAGGAGCCGCTCGGCCAGAAGGGCGCGCGCATCACTTCGCACATCGCGCTGCCCGGCCGCTACGTGGTGTACATGCCCACCGTCGAGCACATGGGCGTCTCGCGGAAAATCGGCAGCGACGAAGAACGGCTGCGCCTGAAACGAATTCTGCAGGCCCATCGCGCGGGCATTCCCGGCGGCTACATCATGCGCACCGCCGGCGAAGGCAAGAGCGAGGACGAAATCGCCTCCGACATGAGCTTCCTTTACAACCTCTGGACGGACATCCGCCAGAAGGCCGAAAAGAGGCCCGCTCCCGCGCTGCTGCACCACGATCTGGACATTGTGCAGCGGCTGCTGCGCGACCAGTTGACCGAAAACTTCAAGGCCATCTGGGTGGACAACGAGGACGCCTACGAGAGCGTGCTCAATTTCGTGCAGCGTTTCCAGCCCGCGCTGGTGTCGCGCGTGAAAATGTACACGCGCCCGGCGCCCATTTTCGAAGCGTTCAGCATTACCGCGGAACTGGAGAAGGCGCTGCGGCCGAAGGTCTGGCTGAAGTCGGGCGGCTACATCGTGCTCAACCAGACCGAGGCCCTGGTGGCCATCGACGTGAACACCGGCAAGTACGTGGGCAAGTCGAACCGGCTGGAGGACACCATCGTCAAGACCAACACCGACGCGGTGAAGGAGATCGTGCGGCAGATTCGTCTGCGCGATCTCGGCGGCATCATCGTGGTGGACTTCATCGACATGGACGAGCGCCGCAACCGCCAGAAGGTGATGCAGACGCTCGAGGAGACAATGCGCGCCGACCGCGCCCCCTACAAGATTCTTCAGTTCAACGATTTCGGCCTGGTGGCCATCACCCGCAAGCGGGTCAAGCAGAGTCTGGAGCGTACGCTGTGCGCGCCCTGCCCATACTGCGACGGCGCGGGCTACGTGAAGAGCCCGCAAACCACCATCGGCGAGATCCTGCAGGAAGCGCAAAAGATCGTGAAAGCGGTGGAAGGCGAAGAAGTGATCCTGCGGGTGAATCCGGAAGTCGCCAAGCTGCTGAACTCGCACACCACAAAGTATCTGGAGGAGCTGGAAGGCATCCTGCGCCGCCCGGTGCTGGTGAAGAGCGACCCGCTGCTGCACCAGGAGAAATTCGACCTGGCCTAGCCCGAAGTGGGGCAGGATTTCATCCTGCGCGCGGTTTGTAACCGCGCTCGGCGTTGTCTGCTCACAACTCCAGCGCCCACGTCTGGCCCACCAGATCGTGGCCAAAGCTGTGGTGCTTCTTCTCCTCCACCAGGCGGAAGCCGGCCTGCTCATAGATGTGCCGCGCCGCCGTCAGCACGTCGTTCGTCCACAGCGTGACCCTCCCGTAGCCCGCCTCGCGCGCGAAGCGGAGGCACTCGTCCACCAGGCGCCTGCCCATGCCCAGGCCGCGCGCCTCGGGCGTCACCAGCAGCAGGCGCAGCCGGGCCTCCTCGTCCGATTCGCGGACCAGAAACACGGAGCCGGCATTCCCGTCGCGCTCGCCGATCCAGCATCGCTCGCGCCGGGGGTCGAACTGCCGGATGAACTTCGCCACGATTTCCGCCGCCAGCGCCTCGAACTCTTCATTCCAGCCGTACTCGCGCCCGTACAGCAGGGCATGCGCCTGCACCACCCAGCCCATGTCGCCGAGCCGGTGCGGCCGCAGGATGTACGGGACCCTCTCCCGCCCTCCGTCGCCGATCAGCTCTTCGATCGCCTCCATCGCGCCCACCAGGCGAGCCTGGCCCTCCTCCGGCAGGCCGTCCAGCATGGCGGCAACTTCACTGGTCGAGGCCGCGTCCAGCGGGGCAAACGCCTTCCGTCCCTTCAGGGTGAGTGCAAGCAGGTTCTGGCGCGCATCGCTCTCCGAAGGAGTCCGCCGCACCAGACCGCGCGCCGTCAGCCCGCGCAGCATTCGACTCAGGTACCCCGCGTCCAGGCCAAGTTCCCCGGCCACCTCGCTGGCCGTGGCGCCATCGCGATGGGCCAGTTCATACAGCACGCGCAGCTCGGCCAGCGAGAACGGGCTCTGCCGCCACTTCTCATGCAGAACCCCGATGCGTCTCGTGTAGAAGCGGTTAAAGCGGCGCACCGCGTCGGCGCGCTGGCCGGCGTCCATACTTGACATTGTCAACAAATCAGTTGACGCTGTCAACTATCGCCCGCTCACCCCCCGATGATCACCGTCGGGCAGCCCTCCACGATGACTCCGCCGTGCACGGTCATGTCGCCCAGACGCGCCGCCGGCTGGAAGCCGATCGTCACCGACGTGGAGCCCTCGGCGATGACATCCGGCGGACCGTTGCAGTACGCCAGGTCGCCCACCCTCGCCGCCGGAAGATCGCCGATCAGAACCTGCGGATCGCACTCCGGCAG
>CAYVPZ010000582.1:0-3651 GCA_964453955.1 uncultured Solibacteraceae bacterium
GTGGAGCGCAGCCTGCGTTTTTCCCTGGCCTGGCTGCGGCGGCGTCTTCACCGAGCCTGAAAGACCACGCCTATGACCGCGGCCGAAATCGAGCGATTCCGCCAGATCGAAGCCATCTTCGATGCCGTGCTGGAGCATCCGCCCGGGGAAGAACGGGATGCCTTTCTGCGGGAACAGCAGGCCACCGATGCCGGCCTGTTTGCCGAGGTTCAACAGTTACTGAAGGACCACGAGCTGGTGAGCGCGGCCGCTCCCGCCCCGCCCGAGACTCTTCCGCGGTATGGGCCGTGGCAGGCCATCCGGCTGCTGGGCCGCGGAGGGATGGGCGCGGTCTATCTGGCCGAGCGCGCCGATGGCGCTTTCCGCATGTCAGCGGCGGTGAAGGTGGTGCCGCTGGCGCTGGCGTCTCCGGATATCGAGGAGCGCTTCCGCCGGGAACGGCAGTTTCTGGCCAGCCTGGACCATCCGAAAGTGGCCCGCCTGATCGACGGCGGCGTCACCGCCACGGGCCTTCCCTTTCTGGTGATGGAATTCGTCGACGGTTTCGCCATCGATCGATATTGCGATACCCACCAGTTGGACGCGCGCTCGAGAATCGGGCTGATGCGGCAGGTGCTGGAGGCGCTGAGTTATGTCCACGGCCAACAGGTCATTCATCGCGATCTCAAGCCGTCGAATATTATGGTGGACGCCGGCGGAAACGCAAAGCTGCTCGATTTCGGCACGGCGCGGCTGGTGGATGCGAGCGGCGATACCGCCATCACCAGGACCGGCGTCTTCGCGTTGACTCCGGAGTGCGCCAGCCCGGAACAGGTCTCCGGCAAGCCGTTGACCTTCTCGTCCGACATCTACTCGGCGGGTGTGTTGCTATACCGGCTGCTCACCGGCCGCCCTCCGTACCGGTTTACCAGTCACTCGCCCGCCGCGGTTGCCGATACGATCAACCGCACGGAGCCGGAACCGTCGGGTTTGGATGCGCCGCTCGACGCGATCCTCTCCACGGCGCTGAGCAAAGGCCCCGAAAAACGCTATGCGTCGGCGGCGGAAATGGATGCCGATCTGGCGCGCTATCTGGCCGGTGAACCGGTGCGGGCGCGCCCGCGGAGAAAGTTGAAGTGGCCGGCGATAGTGGCCGCGGTGCTGATCCTGTGCGGGGCGGCGGGCTGGTTCATATCGCGCCGGATGGCCGTGCAGCAGCCCCCATCGATCGCCGTGCTGCCTTTCAAAAGCCTGAGTTCCGGCCCGGACAGCGGCTACCTGAGCAGCGGGATGACGTTGGAGATTACAGAAGCGCTCTCGCGCACGAAGGCGCTGCGGGTGATTGCGCGCGCGTCGGCCGCGCAGCTCGCGAGCAAGCCCGCGGATTTGCGTCAGGCCGCGCGATCGATGAAAGTGATGCACGTGCTGGAATCGACCGTCGAACGCACCGGCGATCAGGTCAAAATCGTATCGTCCCTGGAGCGCACCTCCGACGGCACCCGCCTCTGGACCAATATCTACCATCGCCCGGTGGCGGACATCGGCGCGATCGAGACAGATCTCGAAGCCCGAATCGCCGCCAGCCTCGGAATTGCAGAGGTTCCGAAGAAAGCACACGTGGTCCCCGACCAGGCCCACGATTACTATCTCAAGGCCCGCTTCGAGGAAAACCTGGGAACCCCGGAAACCAATGCGCAGGCACAACGGGATTACCGGCGCGCGCTCGAAATCGACCCGGAATACGCCGCGGCCTGCCTGGGTCTCGGAGACGCGATTTGGAACCGGCGTGGCGTATCCTCCCAGCGTGCGTTGCTGGCCGAGTTAAGGCAAGCCGAGCAACTCTGGCAAAGGGCCAGCCAGCTCGATCCCGGGCTTTCGGCGGCGCACGCGGCGCTCGGTCTTTACGCGGAGCAATACGATTGGGATTGGAATCGCGCCGAACGCGAGTTCCAGGCGTCGCTGGCCGCCGGCCAGAGCGGGGGAGCCGAGATGAGTCTTGCCCTTCTTTATCTCATCCTCGGCAGGCGGACTGAAGCTGACGAACACCTGCGGCGCGCGCGCGATCTTGACCCGCTGAGCAGGGCGGCGGCCGTGAACACAACCATGGCTCTGGAACTGGAAGGACGGCCCGCTGAAGCGCGCGAGGAGATGCAACTGCTGGTCTCCCAGAATCCCGGCGCCGTGGTGTGGCAGATAGAGCTCAATGCGTTGGACGCCCAGTTGGGCAGGACGGGCCCCGCGATTGCGAATCTGCGTAAGCTCGCTCAGCGGGTACCCGATGCCAACATCGCCCTGGCGGAAGCCGAAGCCCGCGCCGGTCATCGCGACGAGGCTCTCCGCATCCTTCGGCCGTTTGAGCAGAATTATATGAACGGGGATATTCCCATGTTCCAGTTTGCTTTGGTGCACGCGGCCCTGGACGACGAGCCGAATACGGTCAAATGGCTGGAAAGATCCATGGATGCGCATGAGGGTGGAGCGACCCACATCCGCATTGAGACCGCCTTCGCCAGGTTTCAGAACACCCCGGCGTTTCACGCGCTCAAGAAGCGCATGAACCTCGATTGGTAAACGCCGCGATTCACACAAACAGCGAGATCCCGGCCACACCGGCCGCGCCCGCGGCAATGCACAGCGGCGCGTTCTGTTCGGTGATGCCGCCGAGGGCGTAAATGGGAAGGCTGACCAGGCGAACGGCGGCGGCCAGCGCGTGCACGCCGAGAGGCCGCGCGGTGGGGTGGGAGAGCGTGGCGAAGATGGGTCCGTAGACGGCGAAGTCCGCGCCTTCCCGTTCCGCCCGCGCCAGTTCCTCCGGGTGGTGACAGGAAACCCCCACCAGAAACCCGGGGGGCGCGATGCGGCGAATCGACGCGGGCGCCGGGGAATCGGACGGCAGATGCACGCCCTGCGCGCCGCACGCCAGCGCCACGTCGGCTCGTGTGTTCACCAGCACCGGCCCGCCGCCGGCGGCGTCGACGACACGCCTCACCAGAGCGGCCAGATCGCGCGCCAGGAGGGCTTTCGCGCGCACTTGAATCATGGTGACGCCGCCGGCGGCGGCCCGCGCGGCTACCTCGGCGGAATCGGTAATGCAGTACCGTTTCACAGCACTCGCATTGCCGCGGGCGGTATCTCCACCACCCAATCCGCCATGCGGCGGGCTTCGTCGGCGATGCCATTGGAATCCTCCACTGCCAGGCCGCCCGCGAACTCCAAACGCAGGCCGTGCACGCGCTCTACCACCCGCTCCAGTGTTACGGGAATCTGATTCGGGGCGGGCCGGCCGGTGCGCGGCGCCGCCGTCAACTGCCACGGGCGCACGCACAGCCACACCCGGTCGCCAATCAGGTGGCCGGGGAAATAGGGCCCCGCGATCTCGCAGTCCAGATAGCGCAGCCGGCTGAGCTTGCGGCCTGGATCGAGAGCCAGAATCTCCACCGACAGCACATTGTGCAGGCCCAGCAATTTCGCTACCTCGACGCTGGCGGGCCTGTCGAAAACTTCGTGCGGCGTTCCGCTTTGCACCGCCCGGCCGCCGCGCACAACGACGATCTCGTCGCCCAGTTCGATGCACTCGTCCAGATCGTGGGTGACCAGCAGAATTGGGATGCGATACTCGTCGCGCACCCGGCGGACGATACCGTACAGCTCCGCGCGCAGCGGCGCGTCCAG
>CAYVPZ010000583.1:0-3646 GCA_964453955.1 uncultured Solibacteraceae bacterium
GAATTGCACACGGCCGACGGACGGTGCATCCTTGATTTCCTCTCCGGGTATTGCGTGCACAACGCGGGCCACAACCACCCGACGATTGTCGCGGCAGTGAAGGACGAACTCCTGCGCGGTGGCCCGGCGATGCTGCAGAGCCACGTGCCGGATCTGGCGGGCACGCTGGCCTGGCGATTGTGCCGGCTCGCGGGTGGCGACATCAACAAGGCTTTCTTCTGCAGTTCGGGCAGCGAGGGCGTGGAAGCGGCCATCAAGTTCGCTCGTGTACATACCAGGCGCACCGGGCTCCTGTACGCGAACGGCGCGTTTCACGGCCTCACCTGCGGCGCGCTATCGCTGATGGGCGATTCGTTCTGGCGCGACCGCTTCGGCCCGATGCTGGCCGACACCGCGGCGATTCCATTTGCTGACACGGCCGCGCTTGAGGCGCGATTGGCGACGAAACGGTTCGCGGCATTCATCGTGGAGCCGGTGCAAGCGGAGGCGGGCATTCGCCTGCCGCCTCCCGATTATCTTCGCCGAGCCAGGGAACTCTGCCATAGGTTCGGGACGCTGTTTGTGCTCGATGAAGTGCAGACTGGCATGTATCGCACGGGGCCGTTTCTGGCAGCTCATCAGTTCGACGCTGGAGCGGATATGGTGATTCTGGCGAAGGCTCTCAGCGGCGGTTTGATCCCTGTTGGCGCGGTGCTCATGACCGACGCCGTGTATGAATCCGTCTACGATTCGTTGCGGCGGGCCATCGTGCACACGTCCACCTTCAGTGAGAACGCCCTGGCCATGCGGGCCGGCCTGGCGACACTCGATGTGCTGGAGCAGGACGATCTGGGATCGCGCGCTGTGCGGCTTGGCGAGCAATTGCGCGCGCGGTTGCGCGAGGAGCTGTCGAATTACGAAATGGTGAAGGAGGTCCGCGGTGCGGGCCTGCTCTCCGGAATCGAGTTCACCGCGCCCAGGCACCTTCGTCTGCGCATACCTTTTGAAGCTTTTCGGCACATCCATGCCGGCATGTTCGGGCAGGTCATGGTGATGCGCCTGTTCCGCGACAAAGGCATTCTCACGCAGATGTGCGGCAATAATTTCATGGTGCTGAAAGTGGCGCCCCCGCTGGTGGTTTCCGAGTCGCAGGCGGAGCGCTTTGTCGATGCGATTCGGGATGTGGTGGAGCTGGTTCATTCCTCGCATACTTTCTGGAGCGAAGCGCTCGGGCTCGCACGCAGGGCCGTCAACGTCTAAGACTCATGATCGGGACCGACATTCTGATTGTGGGAGGCGGACCTGCGGGCCTTGCTACGGCCATTGCGGCGAGCCGTCGAGGCTTCCGGGTTTCGGTGGCCGACGGGCGCAAGCCTCCCATTGACAAGGCCTGCGGGGAAGGACTGATGCCCGATGCTTTGGCCGCCGCCGGACGACTGGGCATCTCTATCCCGGTTGAGGAATCGTTCCTGTTTCGCGGGATCCGCTTTGTCGGCTCCGGAGGGACGTCCGCCGCCGCAAGTTTCCCGATAGGGTTCGGAATCGGCGTGCGACGAACCACGCTGCACCGCGTTCTTGTCGATCAGGCAGAGCGTGCGGGAGTGGACTTGCATTGGGGCGATCCGGTTACAGGCATGGATACCGAGGTGGTGCAGACTCGCTCGACGGCGTTTCGTCCTCGCTGGATTGTCGGCGCCGACGGCGGCGGATCGCGGATACGCTCGTGGACCGGTCTGGCCGCCTGCTCGCGAGAGGTGCGGCGCTTCGGCTTCCGCCGCCATCATCGTATTACGCCCTGGACAAACTACATGGAGATCTACTGGGGCCCGGCGTTCCAGATCTATGTGACGCCCGTGGCTCCCGAGGAGATCTGCGTCGCTCTGATTTCGCGCGATCCGCATCTGCGCATGGACGATGCCCTGGTCTGCTTTCCGGAATTGAGCGAGCGGCTCACCCGCGCCGCACAGGTGAGCAACGAACGCGGCGCCATAACCGCCACGCGTCGTCTTCGCACGGTCTTTCGTGGACGCGTGGCCCTGGTTGGCGACGCCTCCGGATCGGTGGACGCGATCACCGGAGAGGGCCTGTGTGTCGCCTTTCAGCAGGGGCTCGCGTTAGTGGACGCTCTGGGGCGGGATGATCTTCGCGAGTATGCCACCGCCCATCGGCGCATCGCCCGACGGCCCACATTCATGGCCGACTTTATGCTCCTGATGGACCGCTGGCCCCTCTTGCAGACGCGGGCCCTGCGCGTGTTCGCGAACCGGCCGGATATTTTCGCCCGCTTGCTGGCGATGCACGTCGGGCAACTGCCCGTAGTCGATTTCGCCGCGGCGAGCCTCGGCCTGGCCTGGCGTATGCTTCTGTGAGGAGAACCCAAATGACGCGATTCGCACCGGCACTGGGCCTTGTTTTTGTCTGGAACGCGCTCCCGGCGCTCGCCCAGGAGATGGTGCTGCAACTGGACCCGGGACAGACCCGCGTGGAGTTCACCCTGGGCGACGTGTTGCATACCGTGCATGGCACATTCAAGATGAAGCGCGGTGAGATGCGCATCGATCCTGCAACGGGGAAGGCTACCGGCGAGTTGATCATCGACGCCACCAGCGGCGACAGTGGGAGCGGTGCGCGAGACAGCCGCATGCACAAGAACATTCTGGAGAGCGGCAAGTACCGCGAGATCACCCTCACGCCCGATCACTTCGACGGAAAGCTGAACCTGCAGGGTGATTCCGAGGTGCAATTGCACGGTCAGTTCGGCATTCACGGAAGCCAGCATGAGATCACGTTGCCTGTGAAGGTGCGCATTCGGGAGCAACAACTCGATGCGGATACGCAGTTTCCGGTGCCCTACCAGAAATGGGGCATGAAGAACCCCAGCACGTTCATTCTGCGTGTGGACGACACGGTGCAGATTCAGATTCACGCGGTGGGACGGTTGTCGCCCTGAAGCTCAGTGGTTCTGTGACTCCCGCGATGCGGGCTTGCGCGATTGCAGACGAGGATCGTCCGCGGCATGGCAGAGGGTGCAGCTCTCGAATTGATCCACCTCCTCGTGACACACTGCGCACTCGGCCATTTTCGGATTCAGAGCATCGGTCACCTTATCGGATTCGAGCAGTTTGTGGTGGCAGGATTCGCAGGTCTGGTCCTTCAGGCGAAGATGCAGCGCGTGATTGAAATGTGCAATTGGCGGTTTTAGCGACGCCTGCAAATTCAGAATCGCCGGGCCATGGCAATCGAGACAGGCATCGGAGGAGAAAGTGGCCTCCCCCGCAGCCGGTGGCTGGGTTCTCTTCGGCGACTCCGGATGACAACGCGCGCACGCTACACGCATGGTCAGATGCGTCCGATGCCCGAATTCATGCGGCTGCGCGAAAAGAGAGGAAGCAGCCGCCAGAATCAGCGCGAACGCGTGACCGATTCGGCGCGGAATCACCTTGATGATCGGCTTTCCGCTGCCTGCAGATCGAGGCCAACGCGTTCGCCGTTGATGAGCACGAACCCTGAGTTGATCAATTGCTGCCCCGTACTGTCGTACTGTTCGTAAGAACGAAGCGCGGGAACGCTGAAGATATATTCGACGGCCAGCGAGCTGCCCGCATCCGCGGCCGCGCCGGCTGGCCGTATGGTAGTGCTGAAGTCGATTCCGTCGAAATCCGCGTCT
>CAYVPZ010000584.1:0-3644 GCA_964453955.1 uncultured Solibacteraceae bacterium
GGACGATTCCATCGTGCGCGGCACCACCAGCCGCAAGCTGGTGCGCATGGTGCGCAGCGCCGGCGCGCGCGAGGTGCACATGCGCATCTCCTGCCCGCCCACGGTTTCGCCGTGCTTCTATGGCGTGGACACGCCCTGCAAGAGCGAGCTGATTGCGGCGAACAATACGGTGGAGGAGATCCGCCGGTTTGTGGAGGCCGATTCGCTGGGCTATCTCTCGCTGGGCAGCCTGCGCCAGGCCGTGGACGACCACGATGGGCGCTATTGCTACGCCTGCTATACCGGCAATTATCCAACCGACCTGGTGCAGATCGAAGAGCTGGTGGCGGCGGGACGCAACCGGTAGCGCACCGAAATCAGAACTCAGTCCGCGGCAATCGGCTGATATCCGGCAGATTCATCTGCCCCAGCGCGTTCCCAACTTCCGCCGAATGCTGGTGCAGGAAAAGCTTGGCCTTGCCCACATAGTCCGTGGGATCGCTGATCCGCACATCGTAAATGGCGACGTATCCATTCCTCTGACTCATCCCGGCTTTCACGAAGCTGATCTCGTAGCGTTGCTTCGCCGGATCGTCGGTTCCGACCACCGTGTAGCTGTACTCCGCGTTGGAACTGTTCAAGGTCTTGGCCATGAGAATCTTGCCGCCATGAGCTTCGTAATCCGACTTGATTCCCGCTTCAGCCCTGGCGATCTCGGTGCCCGAACGCGCGTCCGGCCGGTCGATAATCGTGAGCCGCGTGGTCCAGGCGTCGACGGTCTCGTCGCCGCTGACGAACTCCCACATCGGCTTGTCCTTCTGGTTGAACGATGCCAGGTGGTAAGTCCGCGACAGGAAATAAATGGCCGGCGCTTTCGGCGGCCGATCGGCCAGCGCACAAACCGTGATGGCCGCGCCGCAGCAAATCAGCGCAAGCGCGCCCTGCCTTCTTTTGTACATGAATGTCTCCATTGGAATCGCTTCGAGAAAGCCGTCGCGACTATGTTCCTATTGTGACAGATTCGGCGTGCGCTTCTTCGGCAGGAGCCAGAATCAGCCGCTCCATCTCCGCGACGGGCGCCGCGCGGCCCAGCAGATGGCCCTGAAAACAGTCGCATCCGGCTTCCCGCAACAACGCCAACTGCCGCTCGGTCTCCACGCCTTCGGCGATCACCTCCAGACCCAGGCCGTGCGCCAGCGACACCACGCTGCGCACCACCGTGAGCGTGCCCGCCGACTCCGGCAGATCGCGGACAAAGGACTGGTCGATCTTGACCGTGGTGACCGGCAGCAGCCGCAGATAGTTGAGCGAAGAGTAGCCGGTGCCGAAGTCGTCGATGGCCAGGCGCACCCCGGTGCGGCGCAGCTCGGACATGCGCCGGATGGATTGCTCCACGTCGCGCATGAGCACGCTTTCGGTGATTTCCAGCTCCAGCAGCGCGGGATGGAGACCGCTGCGTTTCAGAGCTTCGTGCACCACGCCGACGAAACCGGGCGAGGCGAACTGCACCGCCGAGACATTCACGGCCAGGCGGAACCGCTGGCGCCCCGGCGCGTTCCACTTCGCCGCGCGCATGCAGGCGTTCTCCAGAACCCACGCGCCAATGGGGACGATGATGCCGGAGACCTCGGCCACGCGAATGAAATCGCGCGGCGCGAGCGATCCGCAGGCCAGCAGCGCCTCAAACCCGGCCAGTTCTCCGCCGGCGCGCCGCACCGGCTGATAGCGGACTTCCAGTTCGCTGCCGGCAAATGCCTGGCGAAGCTGCTGCTCGATGTCAAAATCGGAGGCGCTGCTCTGGCGGCGGCTGGCCCGGAAACGGGTCACTTCATTGGGTCCGATCGCGCGCGCCCGTTGCAGCGCGGACTCGGCCTGCTGCAACAGCGCCGAGGCGTCCGGCGCATCGTCGTGGGTCACGGCGAGACCGGCCGCGCAGGTGACGAACAACTCGCGCCCGAACACCGTGAACGGGCCGGACAACGCGCGCCGCAGCAACTCCTCGAGGGCGGCTGCGGGGCTGCGCGAGGCGATGGCGAACTCGTCGCTGCCGGTTCTGGCCACGATTCCGTTTCCGCCCACCACCGAACGAAGCCGTTCTCCGGCGTAGCGCAGCAGCCGGTCGCCGCCGTCGTGGCCCATAGCCTCGTTCACCTGGCGAAACCGGTCCATGTCCAGCGCGGCCACGGTGACTTGTTCGTGCTCCCGCGCGGCGGCGGACAGTTCCCCATCCAGGAGATCGAGAAAGCGGCGCCGGTGGGGGAGGCCGGTGGTGGCGTCGTGATTCGCCTCGAACGCCATGCGCCGTTCCAAATTCCGCCGCTCCAGCACCACCGCCGACAGCTTCGCGGCGATGCCCCGCAGCGCTTCGGCCTCGATGCCATTCCCAATGGGCGCGTACAGGTTCAGCAGACCGAGCAAAGCGTCCTGAGACGACACGATGAGGTTGGAGGAGGCCTCCGCGAGACCCAGCCTGCGCAAAAGACCGGGAACGCCATTGGTAGCGGCGGCTTCCAGCCCGGCGCCGGGATGGAGCCGGACACCGGTGGTGCCGCGAATGTACTCCGGGGGCAGGCTGGGCGCGGCCGCGCAAGTGAGCACCCAGCCGTCCAGCGCCAGCACGGAGGCCTGGCAGCCCGGCAAGCGGAGCTCCAGGTACACGCAGATCTGTTCGAGCGCCTCGTCGGGTTCGGCCGCGCCGGTCACCGCGGCCAGCAACCCGAGGAAATCGGAATCCGGCACGGCAAGCGCGGCGCCGCCGTTACTGAAACCGATGAGGGGTGCTCCGTTTCCTTGCAAGGTCCTCCAATCCGGGAAGTACCATTAAACGCCGTTTGCCGCGAAAAAGAAACATCAATGTGAGGGTATTCGTACCGCGGCGCTGAAAATTGAGTACAGCAGGTCCAGGACTGACAGTACTCCACCTGCGCTAAGCGGGCGGCGCCGCGGCCGCCGGGAAGGCCACAAATCGGTATCCCACGCCGCGCACGGTGGTCAGATGGCGAGGGCGCCGGGGGTCGTCTTCCACGTAGCGCCGCAGCCGCACGATGAAATTGTCGATGGGCCGAGTGTCGGTGTCCTCCCGCAAACCCCAGACCTCCTCGATCATCTTCCTGCGGGAAACGGCCTTTCCTTCGTGCTGAATCAGGTAACGGAGAAGATTCGCCTCCATCAGCGTCAACGGAAACACCTGCTCGCGGACGCGCAGTTCCTGCGCTTCGAAATCCACCGATTTTTCGCCGAAAGTAAACGCTTCCTTTGGTTCCGGGGGAGCCGTTGCGCTGCTCGCGACAAACTGGAGCCACTCGCTCCGGCGCAGCAGGCTGCGAATGCGCGCGATCAGAATGGAGAGCTGGAAGGGTTTCGTCAGATAGTCGTCCGCGCCCGCCGCGAAGCCCTGCAGGACATCGTCCGGGTGGCCGCGCGCGGTCAGGATGAGGGTGGGGACGAACTGCCCGGCGCGGCGCAGCTCGGAGACCACTACGAAGCCGCTCTTCCCCGGCAACATGACGTCGAGAATCACCACGTCAAACGCGGGCGACCCGTCGAGCAGCAGCTCCAGCGCCGCTTCCCCGGTCTCCACCACGTCCACCGCATAGCCCTCTTCCGCGACGTTGAAGCGCAGCCCTTCGGCCAGATGCTGCTCGTCCTCGACTACCAGGATGCGT